>NZ_DBMACV010000004.1:0-78193 GCF_057861905.1 Phocaeicola sp.
CTGGAGTAGTATAAATGGGGCCAAAAAAAGCTTTGAAGGGGTTGTTATCTACAACAACCTCATATTCATCGTACCTATAAATCGTTTAGGACAACATTGGTATGTGATAACTTTTTGTGTTATTATGAAATTGTATTTGTGTGTTTTGTTTTAAAATGTAACTTTTTATATTGTTTTATAAACTTTAAGTAGGGAAAAAGCGATAATAGTTGCCTGTGCAGAAGAAAATAAAGTAGATTTTTCTTCTGACAGGCTTTGATAAATATATGGAGTCGAGTTTAGTTTACTGATAGTTCATCTACAAAGATGAAGGCTGGTATGGCCGGAAATCCGCTCCATGCCGGCATTTGTTTTTCTGATATGGCAGAAATTCTGACATATCGAGCTGGTTGGGACGGAAAGGTTAATGTATGTTGTTTTACTACTTTTTGATGTTCTGTTGGGATGGGGCAGGTTTCGGATGCTATTTTTCGATAGTTCTTTCCGTCGGTTGACACCTCGACACTGATTTCTCGAGCATCGAATACTCCATCGCCTGTAGCTATGCATGTGTGAAGTGATATTGTTGTGATTGGTGTTTTCTCCTTTAAGTCTATAGTAGCAATCATATCTTTTCCGTTACTGAATCCCAGCCATTTCCCGCTTCCGAAAGTTGCATTTCCGCTGATTCCGTCTACCAGTGTACCGCAACCTTGTCCATTGTATTTGTCATCGGCTGGATAGCGTAATGTAATGGGTTTGTTGGTTGCTTTATTGAAGTAAAGAGGCTGTTTGTAAATTTCACTGTTCCCTTCTGGCCGGATGGCAATGGCTTGTAAAGTGGAAGTCTTGTTTATTTGTATGGCTTGTTGATATACAGGTGATTGGCTCGTTGGCATACTTCCGTCAAGAGTGTAGTGTATCGGGGCATTTCCTAAAGTGGATAAGGCAACTTCCGTACATCCGGTCTTAAAATTAGAAATGTATGTAGCATCTACGTTTAATACGTGTTTGGCATAATTATATTTTTCCAGTTGATATTGTTTTAACATACCTCCCAGGCGATTGAGAAATTCATTATAATCTTTTTGTTCCGGATTACTCCATTGAACTTCGGCCAATGCTGCCCATCGGGGGAGTACCATATATTGAACATGTGAAAAATCGGGAATATATTCGGTCCAAAGGTTGGATTGTACTCCTAATATATGCTTTTTTTGAGTTTTTGTCAGTTGATCTGGCAAAGGATCGTAGTTGTATACTTTCTCGACAGGGATGTATCCTCCTATTGCCAGGGGCTCTTTTTCTGTGTCCAGTGCCTGATAGAAATCAAAATACATAACGGTATTAGGTGTCATAATAACATCATGTCCTTGCTGGGCTGCATTTACCCCAGCAGCTTCTCCACGCCAAGACATGACAGTTACTTGAGAATCCGCATCTCCTTCCAGTATTTCATCCCATCCGATAGTCTTTCTGCCTTTTTTCTTAAGATATTCGGTTACATGTTTCATAATGAAACTTTGCAGATATTGCTCTTTTGTATATTTTGAATCCGACTTGATGTCTTGCTTTTTTATGAAGGCCTGACATTTGGGGCAATGTTCCCATTGTGTTTTGGGGCATTCGTCTCCTCCTATATGTATATATTGTGAAGGAAATAGTTGGGTAATTTCGTCAAATACATCATCTAAAAACTGAAATGTTTTCGAGCTTCCTGCGCAGAGAACATTTTCCGAAATTCCCCATTTGGTCCATATTTCATAAGGACCTCCCGTGCAGCCTAATTCCGGATATGATGCTAAAGCTGCTTGCATGTGTCCCGGAAGATCAATTTCCGGAATAATGGTGATGTGATTTTTAGCCGCATAGTTGACTATGTCTTTTATTTGTTCTTGGGTGTAAAAGCCTTTATAAGGCTTTCCGTCGTATTTTTCCGGACGGTCGTTAAGATGTCCGGTCAAAGTTTCTTTTCTTTTTGAACCGATTTGTGTCAAGCGAGGATATTTCTTGATTTCGATACGCCATCCTTGATCGTCGGTAAGGTGCCAATGCATAGTATTCATGTTGTGCAGGGCCATCATATCTATATATGTCTTGACTTCGTTTACATTGAAGAAATGTCGGCTGACATCGAGGTGTGCACCGCGGTATGGAAAATAGGGGAAGTCGCTGATATGCACTGCTGGGAGTATAATGTTTTCGCCTCCTTGTGCTATGGGTAATGATTTTCTTAAGGTTTGTATGCCATAAAAGACACCAGCTTCGCTATTTCCGTTGATGATGACGTGGCGTGAATTTACATCTAACTGGTATCCTTCTGGATTGATTCCTTTCGGATGTATTTGAAGGATAATTGCATTAGTGGTGTCAGTACTGGTATTTATTGCTATTTCCTTGTGGGTTTTGGTCTTTATATACTGAGCCAAGAGTTGTGCGTAATCTTGAAGCCTTTTATCTTCGGCTGGATATAAAATTTGTGTCTGACTATTAAGGGTGAAAGGAGTCTTGTCGGCTGACAATTGGATTTGCTGAAGAAGCGGAATGATTTGATAATCGGCTTGTATACTTTCTTTTTGACAGGATAAAAGCATAAACAAGAGTGGTATCAGGTAAAGAGCGGAAAGCATGAGCCTTTTCATAATATAATAAGTTAGATTAGTTAATAAAATTAATTATTAAGTTGTGCAAATATATAATTTATTTTTCTTAATGTATCAAAGGAATTATAGTTTAATCTTTTTTATACGTTAATTTATACATACAGGTTTCTTATGGATTTAGTAGACTATGGTTTTATTGAAAAGTAGACAGATTTATTAGGGTTGGAGAGGCCTTTATTAAAAATATTATTATATTTGGAGAGAGAAAAAATTAAGAAGAATATATGACTCGAAAGTTGTTGGAAGAAATAGAAAGGGGATCGAAGAACGCCTTGACCAAAAAACGGATTATTACCTATTATATGTATAACCGTTCGTCTACAATACCGGATTTGTCGAAAGAACTTGATTTAAGTGTACCTACCGTTACAAAATTTATAATGGAGATGTGTGATGAAGGGTATATCATGAGTTACGGTAAACAAGAAACGAGTGAAGGACGTCCTCCAACCTTATATGGTTTAACCTTAGATTCGGGTTATTTTATTGGGGTAGATATTAAAAAGTTTAGTCTGAATATCGGACTAATGAATTTTATAGGAGATTTTGTTGACCTGAAGATGGGAATACCTTATGAAGCAGAAAATAGTCCAGAAGGATTGAACAGACTGTGTGGGTATATTACTGAATTCATATCCCAAGCTAATATTGATAAGGAGAAGATTTTAAATATATGCGTTAATATATCTGGTAGAGTAAATCCTGAATTAGGATATAGTTTCAGTCTGTTTAATTTTGAGGAACGGCCGCTTGCTGAGGTAATGACCGAAAAGATTGGCTATAAGGTAACGATTGATAACGATACCCGTGCCATGACGTATGGAGAAATGGTCAAAGGATTAGTAAAGGGAGAGAAGAATATTATTTTTATTAATCTGAGTTGGGGGCTTGGAGCAGGATTAATAATAAACGGAGATATCTTTACGGGAAAGTCTGGTTTTTCTGGAGAGTTCGGACATTTTAGTGTTTTCGATAATGAAATACTCTGCCATTGTGGGAAGCGAGGCTGTTTGGAAACTGAGGTGTCTGGTGCTGCTCTGCATCGTAAACTGATACAATGTGTTCAGGATGGTAAGCAGTCTATTCTTTCCAAGCGTATCTTGCAGGGAGATACTCCTCTTACTTTAGATGAAATAATTTCCGCAACCAATCGGGAAGATTTGCTTTGCATTGAACTGGTTGAAGAAATAGGGCAGAAGCTGGGACGTTACCTGGCAGGATTAATTAATCTACTGAATCCAGAATTGGTTATCATTGGAGGTGCTTTGGCACAGACAGGTGATTATATTCTGCAACCAATAAAGAGCGCAGTCCGTAAATATTCGTTGAATCTGGTTAATAAGGATTCAGTTATAGCCTTGTCTAAGCTGTTGGATAAGGCGGGAGTTATAGGAGCTTGCATGTTGTCTCGCAGAAGCATGTTTGAATCGTAAATTCAAAAAAAAGCAGGAATACGTTTACTCTTTTTGCGATTGGGCGTATTCCTGCTTCTTGTATAGAAGAATAGGCAATTTTGTATATCTCTATGTCTTTCTTGTTTATTTTATTTCCGAAAAACTTTCTGGATGTTCTTCTGTCGGATGTCTGAAAATCTTATATCCGATAGCTGCAACGATAATGCTCATAATGGGACTGATGATATTGAAAAAGCAATATGGCAGATAGGTCAGAGTGGGAACATTCAGGATAGTTGCCTGCGTCATACCACACGAATTCCACGGAATCAATACAGAAGTCACCGTTACCGAATCTTCAGTCGTACGGCTTAATAGCCGGCTTTCATATCCTTGTGATTTATAAATACTACCAAACATGCTACCTGTCAGGATAATACTTATATACTGGTCTGCAGTGGTCAGGTTCATGAACAGTCCGGAACATACTGTCGACGAAACCAGACTGAAACGATTTTTCATGAAGCGTACAAATACGGAGGTAATACTTCCCAGCATACCACTTGCCGTCATGGCTCCTCCGAAGCACATTGCACACAATATCAACCAGATAGTATTGGTCATGCCTGCCATACCTCGTGTAGCGACAAGCTCTGTCAGAGCAGCATTGTCTGTCTGGAGGTTCGTGCTTCCGTAACAGGTTATCATGACTCCCTTAAACAGATTCTGTTCTCCAGCTATTTCATTCAGCAGATGAGGCTGGAAGATAATGGCTGCTACACATGCAAGAAAGGTAGAAATAGCAAGAGTTATAATAGAAGGAACTTTGCGCGCTATCAGAATACCGGTTACTATAGGAACAATCAGAAGCCAGGGGGTAATATTAAACTTGTCTGCCAGACTTGTTGCTACTTCAGTCATGTGCTCCATGTTGTGAGTACTGTGTGTGAATCCCATGATGGTAAACAGAATCAGTGTGATAACCAGCGAGGGAATTGTAGTGATGAGCATGTAGCGGATGTGACGGAATAACGGAGTTTCTGTGATAGAAGAGGCCAGAACCGTTGTTTCCGACAGCGGAGAAATCTTGTCGCCGAAGTAAGCCCCTGAGATGATAGCTCCGGCTATCCAGCCTTCGTGAAACCCTTGTGCTTTACCTATGCCTAAAAGAGCAATACCAATGGTGGCAATTGTTGTCCACGAACTGCCGGTCATGACCGATATCAGCACGCAGATGATGCAAGTAGAAGTCAGAAAAAATGTCGGATGAATAATTTGCATGCCGTAATAGATAAGTGTAGGTACGATACCGCTAATCATCCATGTGCCGCTCAGTGCGCCAATGATGAGCAGGATGATGACGGCCGTGGCTACACCGCTGATGTTATTTGTAATGGCCAGTTCATAATCTTTCCATGGAATACGATAAAAAGCCATTCCTATAAATATACAAACCGCTGTAGTTACCAGCAGAGAAATTTGGCTTCCGCCGTTCAGTGAGTCGCTTCCGAAAGTACTGATGGTCGCAACCAACATACATATCAGAATGATAATCGGAAGGAAAGATACCAATGGAGAGGGAAATCTTCTTGTTGAATTCATTATATCATATTTATTTGCGGGCGCAAAGATATAATATTTCTGTTTAAATATGCATTTCTAATCGAAAAAACATGCAAAATTGAGTAGGAAATGCATGAATATGTATATAAAAAACACAGACTTTACGTAAATAACGGTCTGTTTCTGCCTACATAAAGTAGAGAGAAATGGCACATACGTAAAGTCTGTGTTGTCAGGTTAAAGTTTGTATCCCCACTGATCGAGTGCGAACGACCAGTTCTTTTCTACCAGTTCAACGGTTTCAGGCTTGTACTGATATTGGTTTTTCTTATAACCTTTCTTTTTGTTTACATAAGCTTCTATCGCAGAACGAGCTTCGTCAAATCCCGGAATAGAAAGCTTCTGATAAATTTCTTGTGTCAGGTCGAAGGCATTCTTTTCGTAGTCTTCGAATTTTACTTCTACCAAATTACCTTCAGGGATGAACTTCTTGTCGGCTTCATACTTATGATACAGTTTAGCATATATTGAAAGTATGTTTTCCTGCAATTGCTCATTGCTGATATCCTGTAACTTTAACGGCTGTATGGTATTGGTAAAGAAGCTTCGTGTTGATTCGAACACTGTATACGGGTTACGCATCAGGTAAATGAACTTAGCATTCGGGAACATCTTTACCAGTTCTTTCACACGTCCGGTATGTGGAGGGTTCTTGCTCAGGAACTGAGTTCCGTGGGTATTCCACAATGAAATCTTGATCAGTTTGGTAAATGTTTCTTCGAACACTTTCAGCTCTTCATCACTGATATCGTCGAATAGCAAGTATTTGTCGGCATACTCCTGCATGTGCTTCGGCAGGAACCAGAAATTATAGTAAGTGTACGGCATCATGTTTGCCAGTGCAAATTCTTCTTCCTGCGGTAAATCGACGGCCAGTTCCATATTGTCTGTCGGACGTTTGTCGGGCATCAGCCAGCTCATGTTCTTTTTAAAGAACGGCTGTCCCCACATCATCAGGTGTGGAAATACAGTCTGGTATGTAGTGTTATAACCGAAGTGCTTATCGCATGAAAAGACATTATGCATAAAAGTAGTTCCGCTTCTCCAGTGTCCCAAAATAAATACCGGGTCATGTTCCAGCGGTTGGTTGGCAAGCAATTTTTCGTAGCGCTTGTCTTGCAGTGGCTTCAAGGTCGATAACAGGCGACATACCGCCTTGGTAAGCCGGTATTTTCCTTTATATGTCTGGTCAATCGTTCTGCCTTCCGTAATCTGGTTGAATGTTTTCCAGTCTGCACCTACCAGAGTATTGATCGGCAATTTACTGAATTCGAGTAATCCCATTTTATGAATTTAAGTTGATACTTATTTTAAACTTACTTTTTTACTTCGATGGCGATGCCCTGTCTGGACAGTTCTTTCACAGCCTTGTCTATTGCTTCATAATGTTCCGGAGCAATCCCCAGTTTAGGCAAGTTAAGTACCGGCAGTTCCATCGTGTTGTGCATATCCTTATCTTCCACGCGGTTCAGAATCATACCTACGGCACTGGTGTTGTTGGTAATCGGGTCTATCAGGATGAACGAGCCGGTCGCCTTGTTCTTGGTATACGGGTCGAAGAACAATTCCTTGGAAGATGTCAATACTACGCGGGCTATCTGGTTCAGTTGCATCGGTACATCTTCTTTTTTCAGACGTCCGTTTTCTACGCTCAGGTGTTCCATTGTATTGATATCTACCTTATATTTAATGCTGTCTACACGGGTACGGCTGGTGTTGGTAGTTTGTTTCAGGAAAAATGACTTTTCCATGTCCATCTTTTCTTCGTCCATCCATACCAGCATGGCTTCGAAGTTGCGTCCAATCATTGGTACGTTGTCTGGGTGAACCAGCATTTCGCCGCGTGAAACATCAATTTCATCTTCCAGAGTCAGGGTAACTGACATGGGAGGGAAAGCATAATCCAATTCACCGTCGTAAGTAACGATACTCTTAACGTGCGACTTCTTTCCTGAAGGAAGAGCCATTACTTCATCTCCTTTGTGTACGACTCCCGAAGCAACCTTGGCACAGAATCCGCGGAAGTCGAGGTTCGGACGAAGAACATATTGTACAGGATAACGGAAGTCCGTCAGGTTATGGTCGTTTCCGATGTGTACGGTTTCGAGGAATTCCAGCAATGAAGGACCGCTGTACCACGGAGTACGATCGGATTTTTCTACTACATTGTCACCGTCGAGTGCCGACAATGGAATACAGTTTACATCGGGTACTCCCAGTGGATCGATGAATGCCTTGTAGTCGGCAACAATCTTGTCGAATACTTCTTTCGAGAAATCTACCAGGTCCATCTTGTTGACTGCAAGAACTACATGCTTGATTCCCAACAGAGAAACCAGGTAAGTGTGACGACGAGTCTGCGTGATGACTCCTGTACGGGCGTCGACAAGAATAATGGCAAGGTTAGCCGTCGACCCACCTGTAATCATGTTGCGCGTATACTGTTCGTGTCCCGGAGTGTCAGCAATGATAAATTTACGGTTATTGGTAGAGAAATAACGGTAAGCCACATCGATGGTGATACCCTGCTCGCGTTCTGCTTTCAGTCCGTCCAGCAGCAAGGCATAGTCGATATGTTCTCCCGCATTACCCATTCGTTTGCTGTCACGTTCCAAAGCATCGAGCTGATCCTCGTATAATTTTTTACTATCAAAAAGAAGGCGTCCGATAAGTGTAGACTTTCCATCGTCTACCGAACCAGCCGTAAGGAAACGGAGCAAGTCTTTCTGCTCATCTTTTTTCAGAAATTCTTCGATAGACATAGCCCCTCTGGCTTCGCCTTCCATGGGGTTTCCTGATTTATTTTTATTTAGTTCTTCCATGATCGTTTGTTTTGTTAGAAGTATCCTTCACGTTTTTTCTGTTCCATACTTGCTTCCTGATCGAAGTCGATGACACGGGTTGTACGTTCACTCTTGGTGGTAGTCATCATCTCTTCTACGATTTTTTCTATCGTATCGGCTTCACTTTCGATAGCTCCGGTGAGCGGCCAGCAGCCTAATGTACGGAAACGGATTTTTTTCATTTCTATCTTATCGCGGTATTTTTCCGGCAGACGGTCATCATCCGGCATAATCAGCTGTCCGTCGATATTGACAACCGGTCGTACTTTGGCAAAATACAAAGGAACGATAGGAATATTTTCCAGGCGAATATACTGCCAGATGTCCAGTTCTGTCCAGTTGCTCAAGGGGAATACACGGATACTTTCTCCTTTACGTATACGGGTATTGTATATATCCCAAAGTTCCGGACGCTGGTTTTTCGGGTCCCACTGGTGGAACTCATTACGGAATGAGAAGATACGTTCTTTCGCACGTGATTTTTCTTCATCACGACGGGCACCTCCGAAAGCGGCATCAAACTTATATTTGTCGAGTGCATGCAGCAAGGCCTGCGTTTTCATCAAGTCGGTATGTACTTTACTTCCGTGAGTAAACGGACCTACACCGGCGCGGAAAGCTTCCATATTGCTTTCTACAATCAGGTTCCAGCCATATTTCTTTGCATATTCGTCACGGAACTGAATCATTTCCTTAAATTTCCATTTAGAGTCGATGTGCATCAACGGGAATGGAACTTTGCCCGGAGCAAAGGCCTTTTCGGCAAGGCGTACCATAACTGAAGAGTCTTTTCCGATACTATACAGCATGACCGGATTCTCAAATTCGGCAGCCACCTCACGGATTATATGGATAGACTCGGCTTCGAGTTCTTTCAGGTGGCTTAATTTATATTCTTCTTTCATATCTGAATTATGAATGTTTTATCAGGGTTACACAGACTGGTTTCCGCTTACTTGTTTTATAAGCTGCCAGTATGAATGGCAAATGGATATAAAATAGTATGAATCCCAAATAATCGCGCAAAAGTACTCATATTATTTCATAAACCAGTGGTTTCTTGTGTTAAAGTGGACTTTGTTAGTTCCGCTTATCGGGTTACTCTGGGTAGGATTAAGTCAAGCAGTTTGTTGACCGATTCTTCTACCGAAAGCTTCGAGGTATCCAGTGACAAGGCTGGATGTTCCGGTGCCTCAAAGGGGGCAGATATGCCGGTAAAGTTTTTTATTTCTCCTTTACGTGCCTTGGCGTACAGACCTTTTACGTCGCGGCGTTCGCATTCTTCTATGGGAGTGCTGACATAGATTTCCATGAAATCCTCCTTGCCGATGATGTTTGCGGCCATTTCACGGATATCGTTGTTCGGACTGATGAATGCTGCGAGCGTAATAATGCCCGTGTCGACGAATAATTTGCCTATTTCCGCAATGCGGCGGATATTTTCTACACGGTCTTCGGCCGAGAATCCCAGATTATTGTTGATGCCGCTGCGGATGTTGTCGCCATCCAATATACGGCAGAGCAGTCCACGTTTTTGCAATTCCCGCTCCAGCGCAATGGCAATGGTACTTTTGCCCGAACCACTTAGTCCGGTAAACCAGATCATGACACTGTGCTGTTTCAGCAGTTCCTCTTTATCGGAACGGGTCAGCATGCGGTCAAATATCGGGTAAATATGTTTGGTTTCTTCCATATCGTTTGGTTATTAGTTAAAAAGGCCATATTTGAGGTATGACGAATATCGAAATCAAAAAAGTAATAATGTTCAGCGGCAATCCGATTCGCACGAAGTCGGTGAACTTGTAGTTCCCGATACCTTGTACAATCAGGTTGGTCTGATAGCCTATCGGAGTAGAGAAGCTGGCAGAAGCTGCCATGCAGATTACTACAAAGAAAGGCATAGGATTTACTCCCAGTTGCTGCGATAGTGACAGAGCAAGCGGGAAGGAGAGGGCCGCTGCTGCGTTGTTGGTTATCAGTTCGGTAAAGATATTGGTAATGATAAACAGCACTGCCAGCAGAACGTACGGGCCATGACTCCGGCTCAAGTCGATGATATAACCAGCCAGCAGGTCGGCTACTCCGGAATTTTCCATTGCTTTGCTGATGGCGAAAGCACAGGCGATGGTAATCAGGATGTCCCATGAAATATATTTGGTATACTTCCGAGGTGGAAATATCTTGGTCCATGCCATGATAACCGTTGTAATAGATACAAAGAAGAACATATCCAGCTTGATGCCTTCAGGCAGCAGTTTCTGTATGTCCGGCAATTCACCGATTGTAGCTCCGATAATCATAAACAGCAACAGGAACAATGCGAACCAGCGCTTTTTCTTTCCGGCAGGTTCATAGTCTTTACCGTTGGCAAGCATGATGAAGACTGACGATTCTCCCCAGGTCTTGATAAAGCTGTCGTCGGCAAGCAATACCAGTGTATCTCCTTCGCGAAAGCTGATGTCATTCAGGTCTTTGTAAGTATTACCGCCGCGGCGGATTTCTTTTACTTCTGCACCGTAGTGACGTTTGAAGTTGAATTCGCTTACCCGTTTGTTGATACCCGGAAAACGTGCGCCAATGACGGCTTCTACCGGATGAATTGATGAGTTGTTTTCCTCGTCTTCACCTGAAAGTGTTTCAGGACGGTCGGCAGGCAACAGCTTGCTGGAAAACAGAAACAGGTAAATGATGCCTGCAATGGCAATGAAAATACCTACTTTTCCCAGCTCGAACATGCTGAATCCTTTCATCCCTGCATCTTGTATCATGCTGTGTACTACCAGATTGGTTGATGTTCCTATCAGTGTACAGATACCTCCCAGAATCGTAACGTACGACAATGGAATAAGAAAGTAAGTGGCAGGAAGTTTTACGTAGCTTGCCCATCTCTTGATGATAGGAGCAAATATAACTACCACCGGAGTATTGTTCAGAAAGGCTGATATGAAGGCAATGGTAGGAAGCATGCGTACCTGAGCCTTGAATACTGTGGTCTGGCTCTGTGGCAGCAGTTTCTTGATGACTTGTGTCAAGGCTCCGCTTTGCCGGATGCCTTCACTTACCAGAAACAACATGGCAACGGTTATCATTCCTTTGTTGCTGAATCCTTCCAGCATTTCTTTCGGGGTAAGTATTCCGGTACAGAGAAATAGGACAACGACCGAGAACAGAATCATTCCCGGACGCATCTTATCCATAATCAGCGCTGTCAGCATAGCGACAAGCGCAACAAGTACAATAATAACTTCTACTGTCATAAATAGGTTATTCGGCTATGAACCATGGGTTCAACAAGTCTTCCTTATTATATTGCAGAGGTTCCTGGGTTCCGGCCTGATAAACTTCTTTACCCATGGCGCGAATAATAGCATGACCGGCAGCTGTATCCCATTCCATCGTTGGTGCGAACCGCGGATAAACGTCAGCTTTTCCTTCAGCTATCAGGCACAGTTTCAGTGAACTGCCTTTCGATACGGTTTCCACTGTCTGATGTTCTTGTTTCATTTTCTCGATATAGGCCTCTGTTTCCGGTGTCAGGTGGGAGCGGGATGCTACGACAACAAAGTTGTTGCGCGGCGTCTCTTCCTGATAGGGCAGGCGATGTGCCTTGCCGATAAGGCTGTTTACCGTTTCATTTGCAGTCAGACGGGTAATATGTTCTACCTTGTAAGCTCCATACTGGCAGTCGGCAAAGTACAATTCTTCCTTTACAGGAATATAGATTACTCCTGCTTCCGGTCTGCCGTTCTTTACATAAGCAATGTTTACGGTAAATTCTCCGTTACGTTTAATAAACTCTTTGGTACCATCCAGCGGGTCGACTATCCATAGTTCGTTCCAGCTTTGTCGCTCTTCGACTGGAATTTTCTTCCCTTCTTCGCTGAGAACGGGATAAGGAGTGGAAGCCAGATGTGCTGCGATAACCTTGTGCGACTTGCGGTCGGCAATGGTCAAAGGGGAGTTGTCTGCTTTCTTCTCTATCTCAAAATCCGCATTAGGATCGGTATACACGTTCATAATTTCTGCCCCGGCTTCTAACGATGCACGGATGGCTGTCAGTAATATATTTTTGTCCATACTCTCTAAATTGCTGTAAAATAACAACATTTTCTCTTATAGTCAGTAGTTCAATCTTCGTTTTTTCTGTTCCTCAGCATTGTTTATAGCTTCTTTTTAACAGAAGCATGCTCTAAACGAGTGGTTTTATCTCTTTCGACTGCTTCCAGATGCGTAGCATATAGTATGCACAGTGAGTAAATGCGAATGCGAAAGAAATGGTCAGTAAAGTCTTGTCCGCATCCCAGCCTACGGTTTGCTGGTGCCACAATCCGGTGATGATGCACAAAACGGAGAGGGCAAGTCCTAATATGTTCAGTACGATGTCGCCTTTGCGATGTGCCTGTCCCGGTTCCAGTCTGCTATATTTTCTACCGTACGAAGCATATACGTCCAGACCTATCAGCATCCATAGTACCAGTCGTATCCAGGTATCAGCAGGCAGGAAGCACATCATGCACAGGCAAGTCAGGATGCCCATAATGGGGACAAAAGGTACAAACGGTGTCTTGAAGGTACGGTGAACGTTAGGCATGGTCTTGCGTACGATGAGCACGGCGGCACATACCAGTGTAAAAGCAAGCAGGGTGCCGATGCTTGTCATTTCGCCGGCTACTTGTGCGGGGACAAATCCAGCCAGCAGGCTTACTACAATCATGAACAGGCAGTTGCTGTGTACCGGCGTGCGGAAACGTTCATTGATACGTGAAAAGAACGGCGGCAGTAGTCCGTCGTGGCTCATGCTGAGGAATACACGACTTTGTCCGAGTAAAGTAACCATGATGACCGAGCAGTACCCGAAAAGAATGGCAAGGATGATGGCTTTGTTCAGCCACGGATAAGCCAGTTCGAAGACACCTGCGGAATTGGTGCTGCCCATGTGTTCGATAGCTACGGCTACGGGGGCAATACCTTCCTGTCCCTGAAATTCGGTATAGTGTGCCACTCCTGTCATGACGTGGGCGAACAGAATGTACAGAATAGTACACACCAGCAGTGAAACAAGGATACCGATCGGCATGTTCCGCTGGGGATTTTTGGTTTCCTGAGCGGCAGTGCTGACTGCATCGAATCCTAAAAAGGCAAAGAATACGATAGCTGCTCCGCGCAGAATGCCGGAAAAACCGAATTCGCCAAGCTTTCCTGTGTTCTCGGGTATGTAGGGTACGTAATTTTCGGCTTGTATGAATTTCCATCCAAGGAAGACAAATATCAGAATTACACCGATTTTCAGAAAGACAATCAACCCGTTGAAAAGGGAACTGCCTGCTATGCCTCGCATAAGGATAAGGCTCATGAGGATTACGATCAGCATGGCTGGTATATTGACAATCCCTCCATCCCACGGGCATGCGGTGAGGGCATGGGGGAGTTCAATACCTATGCCTTGCAGAAAGACCACCAGATAACGGCTCCAGCTGATGCTTACGGTGGTTGCCGCTACTGTATATTCCAAGACCAGGTCCCAGCCGATAATCCATGCAATCAGTTCGCCCATAGTTGCATACGAATAAGTATACGCACTTCCGGCAACAGGAATCATGGACGCGAACTCAGCATAACATAGTCCGGCGAAACAGCATCCTATGGCTGCAATGATGAATGACAGCGTGATGGCAGGACCTGTGTATTCCGATGCGACGGTTCCCGTGATGGAGAATAGTCCCGCACCGATGATGACTCCTACCCCCAAGGCTACCAGGCTGACCGGACCAAGCACCCGTTTCAGTGTCTTGTTGCCCGACTGCTGTGCCTCTGCTTGCAGCATTTCGATACTTTTTCTTATGAACAATCCCATTTGTGATGTATTTGCTTAGATGTTATAGAGTGCAAAGATAGTATTTATTCCGGATGTGCGGCTCTTTTTTATGTACCATGTTGATATATACAGAAAAACGTCCTGATGTATTGTCTAAAATTAAGGTTAGGGATACTATTTGTTTGTTTTTGATGGTGAACTTAATATAATGTTTAAAGAACCAATGCTTTTTTGCTGAATTTTACAAAAGGGCGCATGTCGTTTCTGGGAAAATAGGATTAATGCACAAAGCCTGCTTAAACATTTCTCAAAAGGAAGTTGTTTAAGCAGGCTTTGAAGGACTCAATCCGATACAATCTATATGATGTATTTTCTGGGATAAGTCACACTACAATAAGTCCTTTCAGGTTTTTGTCAGGACGTTACTCTCTTTTTGCATTATTAGAAAGAGGTATTTGCCATTTTCCATAGCCCTAAGAAAGAGGTTTTGGTTATTTCTACCAGTTTGTCCCAGTTGATTTTGGGAGCTTCGTCGCCCGGAAGATGGTAATCGGGATGCCAGTCGGTATGATACCACATGATAGGAATACCCAGTTTGGCAAATGTTCCATTGTCACTTCCTCCTACAGGATTATCCCAAGCGCGGTAATCGGGTTGTAGGTTCAGTTGATAGTGTTCGATATCTTTCTTCAGCCATTCGCCAAAGGCAGGTTTACTTTTAGTAAAAAAGTACACGACATGCCACGGACGCGACTCGTCATTGTTTCTTCCTATCATGTCGAAATTCAGATATCCCTTCACCTGATTGATTTGAGGAAAAGTCTGTGCAAAGTATTTTGAACCAAGCAATCCTTTTTCTTCGCCGTCCCAGAAAGCGAAGATAACGGTACGTTCCGGCTGTTGGCCTGATGCAAGGAATGAACGAACTATTTGCAGAACGGCCGAAACTCCGGAAGCATTGTCGTCAGCACCGTTATAAATTTGGTCGCCATCCAGCATCGGATCGTAACCGATGTGGTCATAGTGGGCACCGATAATTACGAATTCATTTTTATTCTTACCTTCTATTTTGGCAAGAACATTACGCATATTGTATTTTTGGTGAACTCCCTGCTTGATTAACTGAATAGAATCCGGATGTACTTGTAGTCTTCCTTTTTTCTGACGTTCTACGCGGTAGGCTTCAAAAGGTTGGAAGTAACTGTCGAACAAGGGAGATACTCCCCATTGCTGTAACAATGATGCGATATAGTTGCCTGCGATTCGTCCTCCTTCGGTGCCAGCTTCTCGTCCTTTCAGTTCGTCGGATGCCAGAAAACTGACAAAAGCTTCAGCGCTTTCCCGATTGATAAAGGAAAGACCTTTTTCTTCGGGGGTAGGAGTTGAATTCTTCTTTGCGTTGGCGTTTGTTGCCGAGACACATGCCAATGCAGCAAACAGTATACAAAAAGCGTATTTTCTCATGTCTGTTAAAGTTAAATGATTAATAAGCCGAACGATATTTGCCTTCTTCCTTATCTTCCAGCATGTTCAAGTAGGAGGCATAACGTGATTCACTGATATAATGCTTTTCTACCGCTTCGCGTACGGCACATCCCGGTTCATGACGATGTGTACAGTTTCCGTATTTGCATTGGGCAGAAAATTCAAAAATTTCTTTGAAATAGTGTCCTACTTCTTCGTCTTCCATGTCGAAAGTTCCGAAACCTTTAATTCCCGGCGTATCAATGATATATCCATTTTTGCCAACAGGAAACATTTCAGAAAAAGTAGTTGTGTGCATACCTTTGTTATGAACGGTCGATATTTCACCGGTCTTTAGATGTTGTTCGGGTAAAATGGCGTTGATCAGAGTTGACTTTCCTACTCCCGAATGGCCAGAAAACAAAGTGACTTTGCCCTCCAGAGCCTGTTTTATTTCATCAAGTCCGGTTTCATTCAAGGCAGAAATTCTGAAACATGGATAGCCGATATGGGTATACAGATGGATCAATCCCTCCAAATAATGAAGTTCTTCCTCTGAATAACGGTCGGTTTTGTTGAATACAAGACAAACCGGAACGCGATAAGCTTCCGCCGATGCCAAAAAACGGTCGATGAAAGTCGTCGATGTTTCCGGATAATTGACGGTTACTACCAGCATACACTGGTCCAGATTGGCTGCAATAATATGTGATTGTTTAGACAAATTGGATGCACGGCGGATGATATAATTCTTTCGGTCCTCTATCTCTGTAATGAAAGCCGTACCTTCGGAATTGATTGAAATTTGTACCCGGTCGCCTACAGCGATAGGGTTTGTACTGCGGATTCCTTTTAAACGGAAGTTCCCTTTTATTTTACATTCTACTTGCCGGTTATCATCTGTCTTGACCAGATACCAGCTTCCTGTATTTTTTATGACTAAGCCTTTTTCCAAATTTTTATAAGGTGAAAAATAAAGGATGAAGAGAAGCCGGCGCATGCTTTTGCTTGCGCGTCGTACATACTTCATTCTTCATCCTTTATGAATATTAAACAGTCATGATTTCTTTGTCTTTGGCAGCAAGCATTTCATCTATTTGTTTGATATACTTGTCGTGAGCCTTCTGTAATTTTGCTTCAGAATTTTTCTGTTCATCTTCAGGCATACCGTCTTTTACTGCTTTTTTCAGTGCGTCAATTGCATCACGGCGTGCATTGCGGACACTCACCTTGGCTGTTTCACCTTCACCTTTACACTGTTTTGCCAGTTGTTTACGGCGCTCCTCTGTCAAAGGAGGAATACCTATACGGATAATTTCTCCGTTGTTTTCGGGCATGATACCCAGATCGGAGTCAATAATAGCCTTTTCAATTACGCGGAACATGCTTTTATCCCACGGCTTGATTGCGATGCTGCGAGCATCGGGAGTAGTTACGGCTGCTACATTATTAATAGGAACCATACTTCCGTAAGAATCTACACGGATACCGTCCAGCAAACGTACATCAGCTTTTCCGGCACGGATGTGTGCCAGTGCATCTTCCAGATACATAATTGCCATATCCATTTTCTCTTCAGCTCCGCTGAGAATTGTTTTTGAGTCTGCCATATTAAAATTTTAAAAGTTTATCGGGTTAGACTTATGCTAAATTAATGTGAACAAAAATACATGATTTTTTATTTTTCTGCAATAGTTTACTGATAATTATATGATTGCTTGTTTTCCGGTTGTCTGATTTTGCTATTGTTTGTTTGATGGAAGGAGAACTGGGAAAAAAAGACGGCAAATAGGATGTTTATTATAATAATAAGGAGTGTTTTGGGTAGTAGAATAAACGTTTTGTTCCGTTTTATCTGATTTTACGTATAAAAAATAGTTGAAAGATGTTTGATTATAGAAAAATGTTACTATATTTGCCAACAACAAAACAATAATACATGAACGAATACTATCTTCATATCACTATGATGACCGGAATGGGGCACACAGCTACATTCACATCTGTTACCGGGATGACCCCTCGGGGGTAAGAGATTGTATTATAGGTGTTTCTACGTGTTACACGCCTGTGGACTCAGGCACTTCGTTTTTATTTTAATCAGTTATTTATTTTGTTTTATCAGACAAGGCATTCTTGTAAAATAGAATAGCTCTTGTATAAAAGTATAAGTACATGAAAGTATTAAAATTCGGTGGAACATCGGTAGGTTCTGTCAACAGTATGTTGAATGTAAAGAAAATTGTTGAGGCAGTAGATGATAAAGTGATAGTAGTCGTTTCGGCATTGGGCGGCATTACCGACAAGTTGATTAAGACTTCTACGATGGCGGCCAATGGAGATTCAGGCTATGAAAAGGCAATGAAGGAGATTGTAAATCGTCATATAGAGATGGTTTATACCGTCATTCCTGCAGGACAGAAGCGTGAATTATTGTTGGATTGCGTAAACGAACTGCTGAGTGAGTTGAAAGACATTTTTCAAGGAATATATCTTATACGTGATTTGTCGCCGAAGACATCGGCAACCATCGTAAGTTATGGTGAACGGCTCTCATCTATTATCGTAGCTACGCTTATAGAAGGGGCACAATGGTTCGACTCACGTCTGTTTATCAAGACAGAGAAAAAACATAATAAACATATACTCGATTCGGAACTGACAACTCGTCTGGTGCGTGAAACCTTTCACGATATACCTCAAATTTCGCTGGTTCCGGGATTTATTTCCACCGACAAGAATACAGGTGAGGTAACAAACCTCGGTCGTGGAGGATCGGACTATACGGCTTCCATTCTGGCAGCGGCACTCGATGCAAGTGTTCTGGAGATATGGACAGATGTAGACGGCTTTATGACTGCTGATCCTCGTGTTATCAGTACTGCTTATCCGATTACGGAACTGAGTTACGTGGAGGCAATGGAGTTGTGCAACTTTGGTGCGAAAGTGGTTTATCCGCCGACTATCTATCCGGTTTGCCATAAGAATATTCCTATTCTGATAAAGAATACGTTCAATCCTGAAGCTCCGGGAACAATCGTGAAACAGGAGGCCGATCATTCTTCCAAGGCTATCAAGGGTATTTCTTCCATCAATGATACGTGCCTGATAACCATGACCGGACTGGGTATGGTGGGAGTAATCGGTGTGAATTACCGAATCTTCAAGACTCTGGCAGAGAATGGCATCAGTGTGTTCCTGGTTTCTCAGGCATCTTCGGAGAACTCTACTTCTATCGGTGTGCGGACGGTAGACGCTCCGCTGGCTTGCGAAGTACTGAACGAAGAGTTTGCCAAAGAAATAGAAATGGGAGAAATCAGTCCGATGAAAGCCGAAAGCGGACTGGCTACCGTGGCTATCGTGGGAGAGAACATGAAGCATACACCGGGTATTGCCGGAAAATTGTTCGGTACACTGGGACGCAACGGTATCAATGTGATAGCTTGTGCCCAAGGTGCTTCTGAAACCAACATCTCGTTTGTTGTAGACGGAGCTTCTTTGCGCAAGACGTTGAACGTAATTCACGATTCTTTCTTCCTGTCGGAATATCAGGTGTTGAATCTTTTCATCTGCGGTATTGGAACAGTAGGCCACAGCCTTATCGAACAAATCAGCAGTCAGCAGGAGCGACTGAAACGTGAACGGGGACTGATGTTGAATGTCGTAGGTATTGCCAACGGGCATAAGGCTTTGTTTACCCGCAGAGGAATCGACCTGTCTAACTATCGTCAGGAGTTGGAAGAAAAAGGTATTCCTTCGTCGCCTCAAGTGCTTCAGGATGAGATTGTAGGAATGAACATTTTCAATTCTGTATTTGTGGACTGTACAGCCAGCCCGGAAATAGCCGGATTATATAAAGAATTCCTGAGCCATAACATTTCGGTTGTAGCAGCCAATAAGATAGCTGCATCGTCGGAATACGAAAATTATGCAGAACTGAAACATATTGCTCGTCAGCGCGGCGTGAAGTTCCTGTTCGAAACCAACGTTGGTGCCGGACTTCCGGTTATCAATACCATTAACGATTTGATAAATAGTGGCGATAAAATAGTAAAGATTGAGGCTGTATTGAGCGGTACATTGAATTATATTTTCAATACGATCAGTGCCGATGTACCGTTGAGCGAAACCATTCGCAAGGCCAAGGAAGAAGGATATTCCGAACCCGATCCGCGTATTGACCTGAGTGGTAAGGATGTTATCCGCAAGCTTGTCATTCTGGCGCGCGAAGCCGGCTACCGGTTGGATCAGGAAGATGTGGAGAAACACCTGTTTATCCCCAATGAACTGTTCGAAGGTTCGCTGGAAGACTTCTGGAAGAAGATACCTTCCCTCGACGATGAATTTGAAGCTCGCCGTAAGATTCTTGAGAAAGAAGGAAAACACTGGCGTTTTGTTGCCAGCCTTGAAAACGGACATGGAGTAGTTGCCTTGCAGGAAGTAGGCAGAAATCATCCGTTCTATACGCTGGAAGGCAGCAACAACATTATTTTGCTCACAACTGAACGATATAACGAGTACCCGATGCTCATTCAGGGATACGGTGCCGGAGCAAGCGTAACTGCTGCCGGTGTCTTTGCCGATATTATGAGTATCGCAAACATTTAGGCTTATGAAGCACATTATTATTTTAGGAGACGGTATGGCAGACTGGCCCGTACCATCGCTCGGAAACAAGACATTGCTACAATATGCAAATACTCCGTATATGGACAAGCTGGCCCGAATGGGACGTACGGGGATGCTGAAAACGGTTGCCGACGGATTTCATCCCGGTAGTGAGGTGGCAAACATGTCGGTTATGGGTTACAACCTCCCTTTGGTATACGAAGGAAGAGGTGTTCTTGAAGCTGCAAGTATAGGTGTGGATCTGGAACCGGGAGATATGGCTATGCGATGCAACCTGATTTGTGTGGAAGGAGATATCTTGAAAAATCATTCGGCAGGGCATATTACTACCGAAGAGGCCGATCAGCTGATTAAGTATCTGGATGAGAAATTAGGTACAGACCGCATTCGTTTCTATACTGGCGTGCAGTATCGTCACCTGTTGGTGGTAAAAGGTGGGGATAAACATCTGGCATGTGTACCACCCCATGATGTTCCGCTGAAACCTTTCCGTCCGAATCTGATAAAAGCACTGCGTCCCGAAGCACAGGAAACTGCCGATTTGCTGAACACATTGATTCTGAAGTCGCAGGAACTGCTTGCTACTCATCCGGTAAACTTGAAGCGGGTGGCAGAGGGAAAAGACCCGGCTAACAGCATCTGGCCTTGGAGTCCCGGTTATCGCCCGCAGATGGAACCGCTGTCGCAAAAGTATCCTTCAATCCGCAAAGGCTCGGTCATTACGGCAGTCGACCTGATTCGGGGTATCGGACGTTATGCCGGATTGCGCTGCATCGACATGGAAGGAGCTACCGGACTCTATACGACGAATTACGAAGGTAAGGCGCAGGCAGCCATCGAGGCCTTGAAAACCGACGACTTTGTTTACCTTCACATAGAGGCAAGCGATGAAGCGGGGCACGAAGGCGATGTAGACCTGAAACTGAAGACCATCGAATATCTGGACAGTCGTGCACTGGGACCGATTTACGAAGAAGTGAAAAACTGGGATGAACCGGTGGCCATTGCCGTACTGCCCGACCATCCTACGCCGTGCGAGCTGCGCACCCATACAGCCGAACCGGTACCCTTCCTGATCTATTATCCGGGCATAGAACCCGACAGCGTGCAGTGTTATGACGAAATAGCCTGTCGCGAAGGAGCATACGGCACGATGGAGAAAGACGAGTTTATGAATGAGTTTATGAAAATACAATAGAGCGTTATGAAATATTACAGCACCAATAAAAAGGCTTCCGATGCGACACTGGAAGAAGCCGTAGTTCGCGGACTGGCTGGCGACAAGGGTTTGTACATGCCCCGTTCCATCAAATCCCTGCCTCAGTCTTTTTACGATGAGATAGAAAACCTGTCGTTTCAGGAGATTGCATACCGTGTGGCAGATGCTTTCTTTGGAGAAGACATTCCTGCCGATACACTGAAGCATATCGTATACGATACACTGAGCTTCGATGCACCGGTAGTAAAGGTAAAGGATAATATCTATTCGCTGGAACTGTTTCACGGTCCTACCTTGGCTTTCAAGGATGTGGGCGGACGCTTTATGGCACGCTTGCTGGGATACTTTATCCGTAAGGAAGGCAAGAAGCAGGTTAATGTGCTGGTAGCGACTTCCGGCGATACGGGTAGTGCTGTGGCAAATGGTTTTCTGGGTGTGGAAGGTATTCATGTGTACGTGCTTTATCCCAAAGGAAAGGTGAGTGAGATTCAGGAAAAACAGTTTACTACGCTTGGACAGAATATTACGGCTATCGAGGTAGACGGTACGTTCGACGATTGTCAGGCTTTGGTGAAGAACGCTTTCATGGACAAGGAACTGAATGAACACATGCAGCTCACTTCGGCTAATTCCATCAATGTGGCTCGTTTCCTGCCACAGGCTTTTTATTATTTCTACGCCTATGCGCAAATGAAGAAGCAGGGCAAGGCAGACAATCTGGTTATTTGTGTGCCGAGCGGAAACTTCGGAAATATTACAGCCGGACTGTTTGGCAAGCGGATGGGACTTCCCGTGAAGCGCTTTATCGCAGCAAATAATCGGAATGATATTTTCTATCAGTACCTGAAAACCGGAGAATATAATCCTCGTCCTTCGGTTGCAACGATAGCCAATGCGATGGATGTTGGCGATCCGAGTAACTTTGCCCGTATACTCGACTTATACGAAGGTAGTCACGATGCCATCGCCTCTGAAGTAAGTGGTGAAACGTATACCGACGAACAGATACGTGAAACGGTACAGAAGACCTACGAGGAAACCGGGTATCTGCTCGATCCGCATGGAGCTTGCGGCTATCGCGCTTTGGCAGAAGACTTGAAGCCGGGAGAAAACGGTGTCTTTCTGGAAACAGCTCATCCTGCCAAGTTCCTGCAGACAGTAGAAGATATTATCGGCACAGAAGTAAAGATTCCCGAAAAGTTGCAGGCTTTTATGCGGGGAACCAAGCAGAGTGTACCGATGCAGAAAGACTTTGCTTCGTTTAAGGCTTATCTGCTGAAACAGTAATCGGAACGTTTGTTGCTCTTGATGGCGGAATGCTTTTTCGCTTCTGCTGGAAAGGCTGAAAAAACGTCGGCATGTTTTTTTATTTTTTGTACAAAAGATTTTTTTGTTTGTACAAAAACACGGGAGCTTTTCGCAGAACGTTTTCTACCTCTCACGGTGAACTGATGAATCTTTCCTGAAAAAGGACTGATTTCGTGAGTCGAAGAGCAGGAATTGCCGGTTATAACCGATTTGCCGGAAACAGACTGTTGAACAATAAAAACGGAAAATCCCGCAGGACAGATGAAGCAGTCCTGCGGGATTTTTACTTGTTGTACAAGTCGTATAACGAATTACTTATCTATTCTTATACATATTTTCGTAATAATTCTGGTAGTCACCACTGGTAACACTCTTAACCCATTCCTGATTGTTCAGGTACCAGATAATGGTTTTCACGATACCATCTTCGAATTTTGTTTCCGGAGTCCATCCCAGTTCACGAGTGATCTTGGTCGGGTCGATGGCATAACGCTGGTCGTGTCCCAAGCGGTCTTTTACAAATGTAATCAGTGAATCATTTATCCAGTCAATACGGATTTCGCCATTTTCGTCCAGCTCTTTTTTCTTCAATATCTTGCGATAAGCAGGTTCCTGTTCCATCAGGCGGTGGATTGTAGCAATGGTAAGTTTTACAATTTCGATGTTCTGCTTTTCATTGTGACCTCCTACATTGTAAATCTCACCGTTTTTGCCTTCGCGTACCACCAGGTCGATCGCCTTGCAATGGTCTTCTACATACAGCCAGTCGCGTACGTTTGTACCGTTTCCGTATACCGGCAGGCGTTTCCCCTCGAGAATATTCTTGATGATTAGCGGAATCAGCTTTTCTGGAAAATGATAAGGACCGTAGTTGTTCGAGCAGCGTGTAATGGTAACCGGCATCTTATACGTATCGCGATAAGCCATGACGATCAGGTCGGCGCTGGCTTTCGAAGCGCTGTACGGGCTGTGCGGACATAAAGGTGTTTCTTCGGTAAAGAAACCTTCTTCTCCCAGTGAACCATATACCTCGTCGGTTGAAACCTGATGGTAGCGTACATCTTTTCTCCATGTAGGATAACCGTTTTCATCTTTTCCGGTAACCCATGCACGGCGGGCAGCATCCAGCAGGTTTTGTGTACCCAGAATATTGGTCTGAAGGAATAATTGTGGGTTTTCGATGCTGCGGTCTACGTGACTTTCGGCTGCGAAGTTGACAATATAGTCGAATTTATATTCGGCAAACAGGCGGTCGGCAAGTTCGCGGTCGCATATATTACCTCTTATAAAAAAACAGCGTTCATTGTCGACGTCCTTCGAGATGGTTCCCAAATTTCCGGCATAAGTCAGTGCATCAAGTATTACCACCTTGATGTCTTCGTGTTTTGCCAAGATATATTTTATATAATTTGCGCCGATAAATCCGGCTGCTCCTGTGACTAGATAAGTTTTCATATAAGGTCTTGCTTAAAATCGGTTACAAATTTCGGAAAGTTTTTTTAATCAGACAAACAATTACTTGTTTAATTCTATTACTTCCAGGTCGGAAAAACGACCTTTGTCGATACTGAAACGTACCAGTGTGCGTACAGTATGGAAACCGTATATTCCGGCAGCTCCCGGATTTATATGCAACAGGTTCAGCGACTTGTCGTACTTTACCTTCAGAATATGCGAATGCCCGCTGATAAAAAGCTGTGGAGGATTGGCAAACAAGGTAGAGCGTATCGAGGCATCGTATTTACCCGGATAGCCTCCGATGTGTTTCATCAGCACATCTGCACCGTCCACCGTGAAGCGGGCTGTTTCCGGAAACAGCCGTCGCATGTCTTGTCCGTCGATATTTCCGTATACAGCTTTCAGGGGGCGGAACGCTTCCAGCCGTTCTACGATTTCCATCGAACCGATGTCACCTGCATGCCATATCTGGTCGCACGGTTCAAAGTATTTCAGGTAACGTTCGTCCCAATAACCGTGCGTGTCCGATAATAATCCGATTCTTGTCATATTTCTTTGGTTTTGTCAGGCAAAGATAGTATTTTTGAGTCAACCTTGATTCGTGACATTATGGAAAAACAATACAGATATTTCAACCGCGATATCAGTTGGCTGTCGTTCAATCATCGGGTCCTGCTGGAGGCCGACGATGACGATTTGCCATTATATGAACGGATAAATTTCATAGCTATCTATTCATCTAATCTGGAAGAATTTTACAAAGTCCGTGTGGCCGAGCATAAAGCTGTAGCTTCGGGCGGGAAAAGCGAGGACATGACGGTAGACGAGGCACACGAATTGATTCGGAAGATAGCAGAAATTGTCAACACGCAGTTGGAAGACAGAATACGCATTTATGAACAGAAAATATTGCCCGGTCTGCGGGATAATCATATCATTTTCTATCAGTCGAAACGGGAGATAGAGCCTTTTCACCGCGATTTTGTACATCGCTTCTTTATGGAAGAGGTCTTTCCCTATCTTCAGCCGGTAAAGATTGAGAAAGAACGGGTGCGGATGTTCCTTCGCGACAAGCGGCAATACCTGGCTGTGCGGGTACGTTGTCGCGAAACAGGACAGATGGAATACTTCATTATCAAGATGCCGTATAGTAAAGTTCCTCGTTTCGTGGAGCTCCCGCGGCAGGGAGAAAACTATTATCTGATGTTTCTGGAAGATGTTATCAAGGCAAATCTGGCGGAGGTATTTGTTGGATATGAAGTCGATTGCAGTTATTGTTGCAAGATTTCGCGCGATGCCGATGTTTTTGTCGATGATGTTCCTTCTGAAAATATGGTAGAGAAGTTAAAGGAAAAGGTCAAGAAACGCAAGATTGGTGCAATAGCCCGCTTTGTATACGACCGTAAAATGCCTGCCGATTTTCTGGCTTTTCTGACGGATGCTTTCTCTATCGACCGTGAGGAACTGGTTCCGGGTGACAAGCATTTGAATCTGGAAGACTTGGCTTCATTGCCCAATCCGAACCCCGATTTAAAGCCGTTGATAAAGCCTGCTCCGATGCGTCTTGCCGGACTGGAAGGTAAACACTTTATGTATCGTCGTATAGCAACAAAAGATTTGATGCTGTATTATCCGTATCATAGTTTCGATCATTTTATTCATTTTCTGTACGAAGCGGTACACGATCCGTTCTGTAAGGAAATAATGATTACTCAATACCGTGTGGCGGAACATTCGGAAGTCATCAATGCCTTGATAGCAGCTGCGCGAAACGGTAAGCAGGTGACGGTCTTTGTGGAGTTGAAAGCTCGTTTCGATGAGGAGAACAACATGGCAACTGCCGAACTGATGAGGAATGCCGGCATCCGAATTCTGTTTAGTATACCGGGACTGAAAGTACATGCTAAGGTGGCTCTCGTCTTGCGCTACAATAAAAATGGTGAGCAGATAAGGAGTTATGCCTATGTCAGTACGGGCAATTTCAATGAGAAAACGGCCAAAATATACTCGGATATTGCGCTATATACCTGCAACAAGGTGATAGTGGAAGATATGCATACACTGTTCCGTTTCTTGCGGAAAGAAGTAGAAGAACCTAAGTTTAAGCGCCTGTTGATAGCTCGTTTCAATCTGCTTCCGGAGTTAAAACGGATGATTCACCATGAGATTGCTTTGGTAAAGAGTGGCAAGCAAGGCCGGATTATTCTTAAAATGAATGCCTTGCAAGACCTTGCTATGATAGACGAGCTGTATCGGGCAAGCGAGGCGGGCGTAAAAATCGACCTCATCGTGCGCGGAATCTGCTGTCTGGTTCCCGGAGAGTCGTTTAGTCGTAACATACGGGTTACCCGTATTGTAGATAGTTTTCTGGAACATGCGCGGGTGTGGTATTTCGGAAATAATGGAGACCCTCGTCTGTTCATTGGTTCTCCCGACTGGATGAGGCGCAATTTGTATCGTCGGATAGAGGCTGTAACTCCGGTCTTGGATAAAGACTTGAAGCAGGAATTAATAGATATGCTCGATATGCAGCTTCGTGCCAACTGGAAAGCTTGCTGGGTAGACAGTGAGTTAAGGAATATTTTCAAGCGTACTCCCGACGAACCGAAAGTACGTGCTCAATATGATTTTTATCAGTATTTGTATAAGAAAAATATTGAGTGAGGATTTGTAGGGAGAGGTTATTCGTTTATTCTGTCTTCTAATAAAGAGTGTGGGTAGTTGATGACATAAATTTTGCCACTATAAGTTACAATTTTAACCAATTCATTTTTATTTATAGCTGCCATAAAAACCTACCTAATTTAGGAGAGTGGAAAGTTCCAACATATCCTAAAAAACCTCCGTTTCCAAGTACTCTAGTAGTATTTTACATTCTTTTCGGCAACTTGTGTTTGATATAGTTTTGAGCTGTTTCTAAACTTTTACCCCAATGACCATTGGATACAATTCTTGTCTTAAGATCAAGATTAGCACAAAAACTAATTGCAGATATCAAGTCGTCTTTTAATAAGGTGCATTCTCCACCTGTAAAGACTACAACTTTTATACTAGGGGAAGTGGCTTTACAGGTGGATATATATTCTTTTATTTCTGAGATAACATTAATATAGGATATTGTGTACTACAGTTGAAGCAGCAATTTTCACATGCGGCAATTTATATGTAGTTATAAGTGTTAATATTGAGGATTTATTATATCCATATGAATAGAGAATAGTATAAATAGATTAATGAATCAATGTTTGTGAAAAAATTAAGGAAGCTGTAATTTCAGCTTTACGAATTGTTTGATGAATTCAACAGTTCCGTCAATGCCTAAAACCGAAGAATCGATGCAGAGGTGATAGGTTGCAGCTGCTCCCCATGTCTTATAGCTGTAGTAGTTGTAATATGAAGAACGTTTCTTGTCAGCTTTCTCCATCAGTTCTTCTGCTTTTTCTGCACTGATGTTATGCAGTTTCATCAGTCTTTCTATACGTGCTTCAGGCGAAGCCGATACAAAGATATTGGCACAGCGTGGAAAATCGCGTAAAATGTAGTCGGCACAGCGACCGACAAACAGGCATGACTTCTGTTCTGCCAGGTGACGTATCACATCACTTTGAATCTTGAACAATGAATCATTGCTCAAATATGAATTATAAGGATAGGCACCTTCGGTCACAAAAGGAAAGCGTGTTCCAAATAATCCTCCTAATATGCTTTGGGAAGCCTTTTCGTCTGCTTTTTCAAAAAACTCTTTGCAAAGTCCACTTTCTTTGGAAGCCAGATTTATCAGCTCTTTATCGTAAAAAGCTATACCTAAGTCTTTGGCCAGTTTCTCGCCGATTTCTTTTCCGCCGCTGCCCAGCTGACGCCCAAGATTGATTATATAGTGATCATTCATAATCAAGTGAATTAGGATTAAGTGAGGCAAATATAATTAAAATTTTAAATATTCTACCATCTCGTGGCAAGAAACATATCAAGTCCTGCAGAAAAAAATGTTATTTTTTAATTTAGTTCTGCTGCTTTATGCTTGAATTGTTTGAATTGATTGTACAGCATGAAACCCGCTATCAGGCTGGCTGTGATATCGGAAATTGGCATGCTGAACCATATTCCTGCTGCTCCCCAGAACAAAGGAAGGATCAGCAGGCATGGAATCAATATCAGAACTTGCCGGCTGAGTGAAAGGATAATGGCTTTTTTAGCCATTCCGATACTTTGGAAGAAGTTGGAGGTTACCATCTGAAAGCCGATAATCGGGAAGAACATCACGGTAATGCGCAGTCCTCGTGCCGACAGGTCTATCAGTGTCTGGTCGGTTGTGAAGGCAGATACGGCAAGTTCCGGCATAAGTTCACCTACCAGAAATCCGGTAGAGGTAACGATTGTGGCTGCAATGACCGTGAGTTTCATGACGTGGTTTACACGATGATACTGCTGGGCGCCGAAATTATATCCGGCAATGGGCTGCATACCTTGGTTCAGTCCCATGACGATCATAACAAACAGGAAAGTGATTCGGTTGACTATTCCGAAAGCACCGATGGCAAGGTCGCCGTCGTACAGTTTCAATCCCTTGTTGATGAGGATGACAATCATGCACGATGCTACGTTCATAAAGAAAGGAGCCAGACCTATTCCAATGATATTTTCTACCAGTACTCTCTTCAGCCGGTAAATACCTCGGCGGAAATGAAGCAGTTCACCTTTGTTGCAGAATAATTTAATCAGCCAGCAGAGTGAAATGATCTGCGCCAGAATGGTTGCTACGGCAGCTCCACGTATTCCCATCCCGAATCCATAGATAAATATCGGGTCGAGTATGGTATTGATGACCACCGTAAGTATTGTCGCTACCATAGCCTTTTGGCGGATGTCCTGCCGAACGAAGTACGGAGTTCAGCCCCAGATACATGTGGGTAATGACGTTGCCTAAAAGAATTGTGACCATATAGTCGCGTGCATATGGCAGGGTAGCTTCGCTGGCTCCGAAGAAATATAAAATAGGATCGAGGAAGGCCAGTGTGATAATGGTGAATATGATACCGATAATCAGGTTCAGAGATACAACGTTGCCTAAGATTTGTTGGGCGGTATTGTAGTCTTTCTGTCCCAGTTTAACAGAAACCAGTGTGGAAGCTCCTACACCTACCAGTGAGCCGAAGGCGGCAGCCAGATTCATCAGAGGAAAGGTTATGGCAAGACCTGAAATGGCCATTGCACCCACTCCGTGTCCGATAAAGATACTGTCTACCATGTTATAAAGTGACGATGCGGTCATTGCGATAATAGCCGGAATGGCATATTGCATCAATAGTTTGCCGATGGGCTGGTTTCCCAGTTCGGTTGCAGTTCCTTTTTGTGTCATAAAACTCTTTTTACGATTAAAATCGAGGCAAAGGTACTTAAAATTCCCTATAAGGGAAAAACTTTCTTTATCTTTGCATCAATGAAATTTTCAGATTTATGGAACATTCTTCTTTATCTTTGCTGGAGCTGAATTCTCTGGTGCGCAAAAGTATTCGTACGTGCCTGCCCGATACGTATTGGGTACAAGCTGAGCTTAGTGATGTACGTGCCAATTATTCGGGACATTGTTATCTGGAGTTTGTACAGAAGGATGCAAAAAGCAATATGCTGGTTGCCAAGGCAAGGGGAATTATCTGGAGTAATGTATATTATTCGCTGAAGGCGTATTTTGAACGGGAAACGGGACAGGCATTTGTTTCGGGTATCAAAGTATTGGTAAAGGTGAGTGTCGATTTCCATGAATTGTATGGCTATTCGTTGACTGTTACTGATATAGATCCTACTTATACGCTGGGCGATATGGCACTTCGCCGGAAAGAAATCTTGAAGCGGCTTGATGAAGAAGGCGTTTTGACGCTGAATAAGGAGCTGGAGTTGCCGGAATTGACGCAACGCATAGCAGTCATTTCTTCGGCTACGGCAGCCGGTTATGGTGATTTCTGCAATCAGTTGGAAAATAATTCTTATGGCTTTGTTTTTTATCCTCGTTTATTTCCGGCTGTTATGCAAGGCGACCGTGTGGAAAGTTCCATTATCCGTGCGCTGGAAAAAATCAATGCAGAACGTGAACGTTGGGATGTGGTTGTAATAATCCGAGGTGGTGGTGCTACGTCCGATTTGTCGGGCTTCGATACTTACGAGCTTGCAACCAATTGTGCCCAGTTTCCTTTACCCATAATAACGGGTATCGGACATGAGCGTGATGATACGGTGCTCGATATGATAGCTCATACGCGAGTTAAAACCCCGACGGCAGCTGCCGAGTTTTTGATAGACCATATGAGGCAGACAGCAGAGCGTCTGGAAGAATATACTCAGTTTTTTTACCAGGAACTTCCGGCCTTGTTCCTTCGCCGGAAGGAACAGTTTGAACAATGGGTTTCACGTATTCCGGTACGGGTGCAGATGCGTCTGCAACATGAACGTTTCCGTCAGGAGCGATTGACGAAGCAATTGCAGATGGGATGGCAGACCCGTTTGTTGAAGGAAGAGTACCGTTTGCAGGTAGACCGCCGGATAGCTGTGGCGTTGGAGTCGGTTATGCAACGGGAGAAGCACCGTCTGGCAATGCTGGAGCAGCAGGTAAAGGCTTCTTCCCCCGAATTATTACTGAAAAAGGGATATAGTATTACCTTAAAGAATGGAAAAGCTGTGACGGATGTGGCTCAGCTTCGTCCGGGAGATGAAGTAACTACCCGGGTATCAAAAGGAGAATTCAAGAGTAAAGTGATATAATTATGGCAGCGAAAAAGGAAACTTATACCGAGGCTATGAAGCGTCTGGAGGCTATCGTAGCACGAATTGAAAGCAATGAACTCGATATTGATGAACTGGGCGACAATTTGAAAGAAGCTCAAAAGCTGATAAAATATTGTCGCGAGAAGTTGTATAAGGCTGATGTCGAAATCAAAAAGATGCTTGATGAAGGCAATACTATGGAAAAAAGCAGTGATTAAGTTGGATTTTGCAAATATAAGCCTTACTTTTGCTTGAACACTTATAAGGAATGTAAAACATAAACATTATATTAAAATGAAAGAAATTGATTGGTCTAAGCTGTCTTTTGGTTACATGAAGACAGATTACAATGTACGTTGCTACTATCGTGACGGAAAATGGGGTGAACTGGAACTTTGTTCAGAAGAAACTTTGAATATTCACATGGCTGCAACTTGTCTGCACTACGGACAGGAAGCTTTCGAAGGATTGAAGGCTTATCGTGGAAAAGACGGCAAGATTCGTGTATTCCGTCCGCAGGCCAATGCAGAACGTCTGCAAAGTACTTGTAGAGGTATCCTGATGCCTGAACTGTCGACCGAGAAATTCTGTGAGGCAGTACGTATGGTTGTAAAGGCAAACGAACGTTTCATTCCTCCTTACGAAAGCGGAGCCTCTCTCTATATTCGTCCGTTGCTGATTGGTACAGGTGCACAAGTGGGTGTTCATCCGGCAAGCGAATATCTGTTTGTGATTTTCGTTACTCCGGTAGGTCCTTATTTTAAAGGTGGATTTGCTACTAATCCGTATGTTATTATCCGTGAATTTGACCGTGCTGCTCCGCTGGGAACCGGTACTTTCAAGGTGGGTGGTAACTATGCCGCCAGTCTTCGTGCCAACAAGATGGCACACGATGCAGGGTATGCCAGCGAATTTTATCTGGATGCTAAGGAAAAGAAATATATTGACGAGTGTGGTGCTGCCAATTTCTTTGGTATCAAAGATAATACTTACGTTACACCATTGTCAACTTCTATCCTTCCGTCTATTACAAACCGCAGCTTGATGCAGCTTGCTGAGGATATGGGTATGAAGGTAGAACGTCGTCCTATTCCGGAAGAAGAGCTTTCTACATTCGAAGAAGCTGGTGCATGTGGAACGGCAGCCGTTATCAGTCCGATAGAACGCATCGACGATCTGGAAAACCACAAGTCGTATGTCATTGCAAAAGACGGCAAGCCAGGACCTGTCAGCGAGAAACTGTACAACAAACTGCGTGCAATCCAGTATGGTGACGAGGCTGATCCGTACGGATGGGTAATGATTGTAGAATAATTATTACTGATAAACAATAAATAATCAACCTTAAATTTTAATACTATGTTAAAACTAAACTCAGAGTTAAGAGCTGCTTCGCGTACGACATTGTCGGGTAACTGGATGATGGCTGCGCTTGCTACATTGGTTTATCTGCTGATAGCAGGAGGTGTTAGTTCCATTCCTGTTGCAGGAAGTGTACTTGCCATTATCGTAGCGTATCCGCTTGCGTATGGATTTGCAATATTGTTTCTCGACTTGTTCCGTGAAGGGAAACCTATTGATATAGGAAAACTGTTCGATGGTTTCAAGGATTTTGGAAGAGTCTGGGGAACGTTGATTTTAGTTGCTGTCTATACGATTCTGTGGACCTGCCTGTTGATTATTCCGGGTATTGTCAAATCGTATTCATACGCTTTGACTCCTTTTATATTAAAGGATGAGCCGGAATTGAGATACAATGCGGCTATCGAAAAAAGCATGCGTATGATGAACGGCTATAAGATGAAATTATTCTTGCTCGATTTGAGCTTTATCGGCTGGATGATTTTATCTATATTGACTTTGGGTATCGGATTGCTGTTCTTGCAACCTTACATGAATACGGCTCGTGCTGCTTTCTATGAAGATTTGAAGGCTGAATTAAGCGATAGATGTGTAAGCGAAGAAGAGAATAATAATTGATTTATAAATCACTATAGTATATTGCGGACAGGCAGAGGAAGACAAATCTCTGTCTGTCCGCTGTTTTCTATGGTGATTCTTTTTTTGTCCGTTCCGGTGAAAAAACGTAACTTTGTGCCCAAAACAAGAAGAACTCAGTAAAAATGGGAAAAGGAAAGCTGGCAAAGTTTGCAGATATGGCGGAATATCCGCATGTGTTCGAATATCCGTATTCGGTAGTAGATGATGTTCCGTTCGAAATGAAAGGAAAATGGAACCGCGATTTCTTTAAAAATGAAAATCCGATTGTGCTGGAGTTAGGGTGCGGTCGTGGTGAATACACTGTCGGACTGGCACGACGCTATGCCGACAAGAATTTCATTGGGGTGGATATAAAGGGTGCACGTATGTGGACGGGAGCTACCGAAGCCCTGAATGAGGGACTGAAAAACGCGGCTTTCCTGAGAACCAACATAGAAATCATCGACCGTTTTTTTGCTCCGGGAGAAGTGAGTGAAATCTGGCTGACGTTCTCCGATCCTCAGATGAAGAAAGCTACCAAGCGACTGACTTCTACGTATTTCATGAACCGTTACCGTAAGTTTCTTGTACCGGATGGACTGGTACATTTGAAAACGGACAGCAATTTCATGTTTACTTATACCAAGTACATGATAGAAGCCAATAAGCTGCCGGTAGAATTTATCACCGACGATTTGTATCATTCAGGGATGGATGACGATATTTTGAGTATCCGTACCTATTACGAACAGCAATGGCTGGACCGGGGATTGAATATAAAGTATATTAAATTCCGTCTACCGCAAGAGGGAGAACTGCAGGAACCGGATGTAGAAATCGAACTGGATGATTACCGCAGCTACAACCGCAGTAAGCGCAGCGGACTGAAAACAAGTAAATAAACAATAATAGGAGATATTATGACACTTTATCCAAAACTAATTCTTGATGCACTGGCAACGGTGCGTTATCCGGGAAACGGAAAGAATATCGTTGAAGCCGAAATGGTAGCCGACAATATTCGTATCGACGGGATGAAGGTGAGCTTCTCATTGATATTCGAGAAACCGACTGATCCGTTTATGAAATCGGTAGTTAAATCTGCCGAAACTGCTATTCATACCTATATATCAAAAGACGTAGAAGTAACAATAGCTACCGAAAGCCGTCAGGCGGCTCGTCCGGAACCGGGAAAAATGCTTCCGCAGGTGAAGAATGTGATAGCCGTTTCTTCCGGTAAAGGTGGAGTAGGTAAATCTACCGTAGCAGCCAATCTGGCTGTAGCACTTTCCAAGTTAGGTTATAAAGTTGGTTTGCTCGATGCTGATATCTTCGGTCCTTCTGTGCCTAAGATGTTTCAGGTAGAGGATGCTCGTCCGTATGCTGAAATGGTAGACGGTCGTGATTTGATCGTGCCGATTGAGAAATATGGCATCGAACTGCTCTCTATCGGTTTCTTTGTCGATCCGGATCAGGCTACTTTGTGGCGTGGAGGTATGGCAAGCAACGCTTTGAAACAATTGGTTGGCGATGCAAAATGGGGAGCATTGGACTATTTTGTTCTCGATACTCCTCCGGGAACAAGTGATATTCACTTGACCTTGCTTCAGACACTTGCCATCACGGGAGCTGTTATTGTAAGTACTCCGCAGGAAGTTGCCCTTGCCGATGCACGTAAGGGTATCAATATGTACATGAATGATAAGGTGAATGTTCCTATCCTCGGACTGGTAGAAAATATGTCATGGTTTACTCCGGCAGAACTTCCGGAAAACAAATATTATCTTTTTGGTAAGGAAGGAACCAAGCGACTGGCAGAAGAATTGCATGTGCCGTTGCTGGGACAGATTCCTATTGTACAGAGCATCTGCGAAAACGGAGATAAAGGAACACCGGTTGCGCTGGATGAGAACTCTGTTATCGGACAGGCTTTCCTGGAACTGGCTCGCAATGTCGTAGCACAAACCGAAAAACGGAATGCTGAACTGGCACCGACTCAGGTTGTGAAGACGCATAAATAAGTAAATACGCGAAACATATATAAAGGAGAATACTCTCTTTCTGCAAAAGTGAAGGAGGGTATTCTCCTTTTTTAGTGGAATATCTTAAAAAAACATGGGCAGGTTTTAGGAAAAACGTGGGCGGAAGTTGGAGCAAACGTGGGCATGTTTCTTTTCAAACCTCGGCGGGGTTTCGAAAGAAGTTTCGGCTGATAAATGTGACATTTTGCTGTTTTCAGAGAAAGCTTGTCTGAGTTTCAGATAATTTAATTAAAATCAGTGCAGCCTTTAAGGAAATAATTCTTTTCTTTATAGAACAATGTTATGTGAAACCAAACTATACAGAATATGAAGAAAGTACATCTGTTGAGCTGGCTGGTGCTGTTTATCAGTTTATTCCCTTCTATCTTGCAGGCACAAAGTTACGATGAACTTTGGAAAGAGGTAGAAGTAAGCCAGAAGAAGGACTTGCCGAAAACGGTGATTAGTGTAGTTGATAAAATATACACTAAGGCAAAAGGTGAAAAGAACATCCCTCAAATGATGAAGGCTTACATTGTACGCGCTGAATCACGCATCCGGCTTACTCCGGACAGCGCACAGGCGGAGTACGATGGCATCCGGCGATGGGCAGAAAGTGAAACGGATTTGGTGGGACGTGCTGCGCTGAATCATATAATGGGCAGTCTGATACTGGATAATCAGCAGTTGGGTACGGAAGATGATGCCATACGGTATTTCCGTCTTTCGCTGAAAGATAAGGAGGCATTGGGCAAGGCTTCTGCCAAGGACTTCCGTCCCATGACCACTTCCGGCGAACTGAGTAAGGAATACCTGAATGATAATATGTTCGATCTGCTTTCGCGGCAGGCAATTGACCGGTTGTCGGCTTATCGTTTTAATGCCGACCGTCGGAAATGTGTGTCGGAAGCATTGACACTGTACGATGACTTAATAACGTTTTATGGCGACAATAATAATCGTCAGGCGGCTTTGCTAACCAAAGAAGCGCGGGTGTTGTACTGCTGGGAAGGTGCAGGAAGTAGTATCGTGCGTGAGGCACTGACACCGGAGAAAGCGGCAGAGGAATTGCGTAAGCTGGCAGAGGAGTACAAGGATCTGCCTGTCTGCGCCGATGTATATGTAAAATTGGCGTATGTTTACCGCATGAACAACCAGCCACTCAAATCGGTTGAGGCTGCACGCGAAGGAATAAAGAAATACCCGGCGCACGAATGGGTATCTCAGTTGCGTTCATACATCGATTTTGCTTCCAGTCCGTATCTTTCGGTCAATATTCCGCTGGTATATCCTAAGCAGGAAGCAGATATCAATGTGACGTATGCCAACCTGAAAGGTGTATCTTTCGAACTGTATCGTCTGAAGATTTCACCTGCTTCTTCGTTGCTTCGCGGCAATCTGAAGGAGGAAACCTTGATAAAGAATTACGGAACTAAGATAGCTTCGCGTCATTATGCTTTATCGCCGACTCCCGATTACGAAAAGCGTGACACGGTATTGCACTATACCTTGCCCGAAGCAGGGATTTACATGCTGAAACAGATTCCTCAAGAGGCGGAGAAAGGCATCGATTATTCACTGCTGTTTGTTTCTCCTTATCAGTGCATCAGCATTCCTGTGTCCGAGGAACGCAAAGAGTTTGTTGTGGTGGATAAGCTGACGGGTAAGCCTGTTCCGGGAGCGGAAGTCGTTACGTATCGGTTGAACGGCAACGAATACAGCGTTCTTCAGGTATACAAGACCGATGGAAAGGGCAGTACGATGGTCGACATTCCCCGTTCGGGCAGGATTTATTACAATGTCCGTACGGCAGGAAATGACTTTGCTGCTATTTCGGGCATAGGAGGAAATGCATCATTTGTCAGAGAAACGGTACAAGGATGGAAGAAAAAAGTGAACTTGTTTACCGACCGTTCACTGTATCGTCCGGGACAGAAAGTCTATGTTTCCGGTATGGTTTACGAACAGAATGGTGATTCTCTTCGGGTGGTCAAGGGAGAAAAGACTTCCCTGAAATTGTATTCTTCCGAACAAAGTGTGGCGGAGAGTGCGGTATCGACCGACGATTTTGGTGTACTGTCGGGCGAATTTGTCTTGCCACAGAACCTGCTTCCCGGCACGTATTATGTGTCGACTGACGGGGCTTCTGCTATCATCAAGGTCGAAGAATACAAGCGCCCCACTTTCGATGTGGTCTTTACTCCTTACGAAGATTCGTACAACATGGGTGATTCCCTTACCGTAAAAGGGGAGGCAAAGACGTTTGCCGGCGCACCTGTCCGCATGGCGAGGGTGAGATATACGGTTTCCCGTACCGAAAGAACTTGGTTCCGCATGGGAGATATCAATAAGGTAGAGCTGGAAACTGGAGAAGTTCAGACCGATGCCGATGGACAGTTTCGGGTGAACATGGTACTTACTGCTCCCGAAACAACTGATTGGGGCGGACTGGGTTACCGTTACTATGTATACGAAGTGCAGGCGGAGGTAACCGACGGTGCCGGTGAAACACAGACGGGGACTCTATCTCTTCCGGTAGGCAAGCAATCGTTGGGCTTGCAGATACGAGGTCTGTCGGATATCGTTATGCGTGAAAAACAGGAGAAGGTGCAGTTCATGGCTTTGAATCTGAACGGTACTCCTGTAAAGACAGAGATTGGTTACCGTGTGTTTGCATTGGATAAGGAGGGTAACAAGGGTAAGCTGCAACTGGAGGGTAAGGCTGTGGCACAGCAGTCGTTCGTGCCTTCCGACCTGCTGGCATTGCCTTCCGGTAAATATCGTATCGAGATTTCGGCAACGGATGCACAGGGACGGACTTGTACGGCGGAACAGGATTTTATCTTGTTCTCACGCTTGGATACTCGACTTCCTTATCCGGCTGTCGACTGGTTCTATCAGGATGGAAACGAATTCAGCGATTCGGCTCCGGCGACCTTGTACGTCGGAACCAGCGAAAAGGATGTTTATCTGCTGGTCGACGTGTATAGTGGAAACAAACGAATTGCTTCTCAACGACTGACGCTGAGTGATGAAATCAAAACGTTCAGCTATCCTTATCAGAAAATGTATGGTGATGGCATTACCGTAAACTTTGCTTTTATGCGAAACGGTAGTCTGTATAGTAAGCAGGCGACAATCATCCGGCCGGAACCGGAAAAGAAACTGATGTTGAAATGGGAAACTTTCAGAGATAAGTTGCAGCCGGGCAGTCAGGAAGAATGGCGGATGCGTGTGACGGATGCTGCCGGAAAGCCGGTAAGAGCCAATCTGATGGCATCGCTTTACGATGCTTCGCTCGATAAGTTGTACCAGCACGACTGGCGTTTTAACCTTTGGTTCTCTCGTCCCGTCCCGTGGATTCAGGCAGGTATGCTGTCGGCCAACCAGCGCGTCGGCATGTATGGCGGTTTCCCATACGTAAGAACTTATACGGGATTGGATTTGCTGAATGGGGCATATAGCTCCTTGCTGGTATTCTCTGGAACCGTTTATACGCGGGGGGTCAGTTTGCTGGGCACTTCGAACCGTATGCTTGCCAAACAGAGCGCAGGAAATGTCGTAGAAGTGAAATATCAGCCAGCCATGACTGTAGAGGAATCGGCAGTAGTCGCTGCTCCGAATGTAATATCGTCCAACTTTAAGAAAGATAGTGGCAGTGCCGGAGTGGAGGACGTCTTGCAGATTGTAGAAAATGATGCTGCCGTAGAAGTTGCGGAGGGTGAAGATACGAAGATTCCGGTACGTGAAAACTTTGCCGAAACGGCCTTTTTCTATCCGAATCTGCGGACCGATTCGCTGGGTGGTGTAAGTGTGGTCTTTACCGTACCGGATGCGTTGACCGAATGGAAGTTCACAGGACTGGCACATACGCAGGCTGTCGATTACGGCATGCTAACGCAGACCGTGAAGACGAGCAAGCCGTTTATGGTGCAGCCTAATATGCCGCGCTTTGTCCGTAAAGGCGACCGCACCGTTATTGCTGCCTCATTGGTCAATCTGTCGATGGACAAGATTGAAGGAAATGCCGGTATTAAACTATACGATCCGGTGACGGAAGAAGTGGTGTACGACTATCAGCAGCCGTTCAGTGTGTCAGAAGGAACAACGGGAGTCGTACGGTTCGACTGCCAGATTCCTGATACGTACGATATGCTGGTTTGCCGGATTACGGCTGAGGCGGGGGAATATAGCGACGGTGAGCAGCATTATCTGCCGGTACTGACCGATAAACAGTGGATGACGGAAACCGTTCCTGTGCAGTTGGATGGAGAAAGCATGACGGAAGTCGGAACGGAAGACCTGTTCAACAAGCAGAGCAAGACAGCTACCGAACGACGGCTGACGGTAGAACTGACAGCCAATCCCGACTGGTATGCGGTGCAGGCACTGCCTGTTGTCGGCAATCCGACTGAAGAAGACGCACTTTCATGGGCGACTGCCTATTATGCCAATTCACTGGCTACGGCTATTGTAAAGGCAAATCCCCGCATCAAGCAAGTATTCGATACCTGGATGGCTCAGGGAGGTAACAAGGAAACCCTGTTGAGCAACCTCGAACGCAATCAGGATTTGAAGAATCTGTTGCTCGAAGAAACTCCGTGGATTTCTGAAGCTACGGAAGAATCCGAACAAAAGCGGCGCATTGCGTTGCTGTTCGACCTGAATTCGATGAACAACCGTCTGCGCACTTCGGTAGAACGTTTGCAGGAGTTGCAACTGGCAGACGGCTCATGGAGCTGGTATAAAGGCATGACAGGCAGTCGTTATATTACGACGCAGATTGTGGAGATGCTGGCACGCTTGCAGCACATGAACGTGACACTGGGCGGAAAGGTTGCTCCGATGTATACGCGGGCCTTGGGCTATTTGCAGAAAGCGGTGAAGGAAGATTATGAAACAATGAAGAAGTTGGAAAAGGAAGGTACGACAACTCTTGTTCCCAACGGACAGGTGGTACACTATCTGTATGTTTGCGCGCTCGACAAGCAGGCTGCTTCGCTGGCAGACAAGCAGGTGAATGCCTACATGACGGACAGGCTGGAAAACCGTTCGGCTGAGTACTCTATCGGTGAAAAGGCGATGATTGGACTCATTATGCAAGCCGGTGGCAGACAGCGTCAGGCACAGGAACTGGTTCAGTCTATCAAGGAATATACGGTAAGTACGCCGCAGATGGGTGTATATTTCGATACGCCGAAAGCACCATATTCATGGAGTAATTACAGAATCCCTGCACAGGTAGCTGCCATGGAAGCCATTCAGCAGATTGCCCCCGATGCGGATATGCTGGCAGGCATGAAGCTTTGGCTGCTCAAGCAGAAGCAGGTTCAGGTGTGGGAAAGTAGCATTGCTACAGCCGATGCGGTATATGCTTTCTTGAATGGTTCGGGTAACCGGTTGCAAGTAAATGGAGCGATGAAAGCTGTAGCCGGTAACGTGGAAGTACGGACGCCCGACGATGTATTGGGATATACTCGCAAGACACTGACCGGAACAGATACGCATGTAGAACGTGTGGTCGTTTCGAAATCGGGAACCGGTATCGGCTGGGGAGCTGTATATGCACAATATCTGGAAGATATGGATAAAGTGCTTCCGGCAAAAGGAAATGGTGTTTCTATAGAACGTGAATGGTGGATGGACAGAAAGCAGGTTTCCCGAAAGACGGTGCTGCACGCCGGAGATAAGGTGACGGTACGACTGACGATAAAGGCCGACCGCGACATGGATTTTGTTCGGGTGAAGGATGAACGTGCTGCCTGCATGGAACCTGATACGCAGTTGTCCGGCTATCGGTGGAGCAACGGACTGGGATATTATCAGGTGAACCGTGACGCTTCTACCGAGTTTTTTATCGATTGTCTGCCGAAAGGTTCTTACATGTTGGAATACACTGTTTACTTAGACCGTACGGGAACTTATCAGGCTGGTGCCGCAACCATCCAGTCGGTTTACGCTCCCGAGTTCAGCGGACACACCGAGGGGCAGACATTGACAGTAGAATAAAAATCGATAAAAAGAGGCAGGCTGGGGCAGTTCTCTCTGTGAAAGACGCTGTTCCAGCCTGCTTTTCTTTTTCCGGCTGTATCGGCAAATTTATATTAATTCACAACCAACCTTTGTTCGTCTTTGAATTTCTCTTTATCTTTGTTCACTCTAAACAAGTAACACTTTGAAAGATGAAACGTATTTTATTTATTCTCAATATATTGTTTGCCGCTGTCTTGGCTGCTCAGGCACAGCCGAAAATAACATTCGACAAGGATGTGCAGGAGTTGGGATATGTGCTTTGGCGCAATCCGGTGACCATTACTTATCATTTTACCAATACGGGCGACAAACCTCTTGTTATTTCGAAGGTTACTTCTTCGTGCGGTTGTACGGAAGTGGACTGGACTAAATCTCCGATTCCTGCCGGCGAAAAGGGTACGGTAACGGCTGTGTTCGACGCCGAAGCTATCGGACATTTTTACAAGGAAGTAGGTATTTACTGCAATGCTTCCTATCGTCCCATTTATCTGGAGTTCAATGGTGAGGTGACTGCCGATGCAAAGAACTACTCATTTACGCATCCTGTGGCTTTCGGGGCGATACGTCTGGACAAGGATGAAATCGAATTTAATGATGTAAATAAGGGTGAACATCCGGAATTTGATATTTTGGTTGCCAATACGTCTAATAAGGCTTATTCTCCTGTGCTGATGCATTTGCCTCCTTATCTGAGCGCAAAAGCTGTTCCCGAAGTGCTGGGAAGAGGCAAGAACGGTAAGATTGTTGTAACCCTCGATACCGAAAAGTTGCCGAAATTTGGTATTACCCGTACATCGGTGTACTTGTCGCGCTATCCGGGCGATAAGGTTGGCAGTGACAATGAAATTCCTGTTTCGGCTATTTTGTTGCCCGATTTTTCCGGGCTGACCGAACAGCAGAAGAACAATCCTCCGCAGATTTCACTTTCTACTACATTGCTGGAGTTCCCTCCGCTGAAGCCGAAGCAGAAGAAATCGCAGAATGTCATCATCACCAATACGGGAAAGACCGATCTGGTGATTCAGGATATGCAGGTATTCAACATCGCTCTTGCCGTCAACTTGAAGAAGACGGTACTGAAGCCGGGTGAGTCTACCAAACTGAAGATTACCGTACTGGCAGAGAATCTTCCACGTGTGAAAGGTACTCCGCGTGTACTGATGATTACCAACGACCCGAAAAAGCCTTCTGTAACTATCCGGGTCAAGGCGAAAATCAAGCAGCCCTGATAGTTTCTGTCGAGGCTTTATTATCAACTTAAAATACTAAAACTATGGAACACCCTGAGAACAGCGAAGAATATAAGGGATTGACTGTTAACAAGGGTATCGAACAACCCGCCAGTATTAATCCTTATTTGAAATTAAGGAAGAAGCCCAAACGCCGTCAGTTTACCGTAGGCGAATACGTGGAAGGTATCGTGAAAGGTGACGTGACTGTACTGAGTCAGGCGGTTACGCTGGTAGAAAGCGTGAAGCCCGAGCATCAGGCGGTGGCGCAGGAGGTGATTGAAAAGTGTTTGCCTTATTCGGGCAATTCTATCCGCATAGGTATCAGTGGTGTTCCGGGTGCCGGAAAAAGTACGTCGATTGATGTGTTCGGTCTGCATGTGCTGGAACGTGGCGGCAAACTTGCTGTGCTGGCTATCGACCCCAGCAGTGAACGTTCGAAAGGCAGTATTCTGGGTGATAAGACCCGTATGGAAAAGCTCTCCGTTCATCCCGATTCCTTTATTCGTCCCAGCCCGTCGGCGGGTTCGCTGGGCGGCGTAGCACGCAAGACCCGTGAAACGATTATCTTGTGTGAAGCGGCAGGTTTCGATAAGATCTTTGTCGAAACAGTGGGAGTAGGGCAGAGTGAAACGGCTGTCCATTCGATGGTGGACTTTTTCCTGCTGATACAGCTTGCCGGAACAGGCGATGAACTGCAGGGTATCAAGCGTGGAATTATGGAAATGGCGGACGGTATTGTTATCAACAAAGCCGACGGCAACAACATTGAAAAGGCAAAGCTGGCAGCGGCTCATTTCCGCAATGCGTTGCATCTGTTTCCGGCTCCGGAATCGGGATGGACGCCGCAAGTGCTCACGTATTCCGGTTTCTATGGCATCGGTATCAAAGAAATATGGGACATGGTGTACAGTTACATCGATTTTGTGAAGAAGAACGGATACTTCGATTACCGCCGCAACGAACAGGCAAAATACTGGATGTATGAAACTATCAACGAGCATCTGCGCGACAGTTTCTACAACAATCCGGCTATTGCTTCGATGCTTGCTGCTCAGGAGCAGGATGTGTTGCAGGGAAAGGCGACTTCGTTTTCGGCTGCAAAGAAGTTACTCGATACTTATTTCCGGAATATTTAGTTTCGTCCTGCAGACAGGCTGAAAGATTTGTCGGCAGGTTGCGGTTATTTTTTGTACAAATTTCTAAAGTTTTTGTACAAAAAATAAAAAAACATCGAGACGTTTTTCGTAGAAGATGCAGTCAGTTGACTGAGGATAATCAGACAAGATACGGAACTCTTTTCAGAGGCTATGGAAAAAGCCTCCGAAGAGAGTTCTTTTTTTACGTATGCTTTTGGTTGAAAGCACCCGATACATGGGCTGTTATCGGACCGCCTTTCGCAGGGAAAATCGCTTTTCTTAGAAAAAACAAAGAATTATTTGGTTTATAAAATAAACTACTTTATATTTGCGAAACAAAAAGAATGGAAATAAACGCGCGGATTTCTATTTTTTTGTAATTGTGGTTTATAAAATAAACTGTTTTATCTTTTTTAAAATTGTAAGGAGTATGGAAGAAAAGAAGTTTACAGAAAAAGAAAGTCTGGAATTGATTTCCCAGATGATTCAGGTGACGAAGGAAAATCTGGAACGGGGTAGTGGTAATGTTTTTCTGGTATACGGATATGCCGCGGTGGTACTTTCGGTAGGGATATATGCAGCCGTACATCTCACAGGCAAGCCGCTGTGGAATGTCTTGTGGTTTTTGATGTTTGTTCCCGGCATCGTCATGAAAATACTTCAGGTCCGTAAGAAACCTTCTGTAGTAACACACATGGATAAGATGATAACTCATACCTGGTGCATCGTAGGATCGTTGTTCGGACTGACTGTTGGGGTCATGATACTGATAGGGCTGGTGATTGGTTCGTGCCATTTTGGCCTGATGCTCCCGCTGTGCTTGTTGTATGCGGGTATAGGCACTTCCATTACCGGTCTTATTGTTCGTGTTCCGGCCTTGGTATATTCACCTCTTGTCGCCTTTGTGGTTGCTGTCTATATGTTGATGATACTGACCAACGGTGGAAGTGTGGCTCCGGAATGGAATCTTTATTTCGGTTTTTCTTTCTTGCTGATGATGGTGATACCGGGACATTTGTTGAATAAAAAAGCCGCTGCTTATGCTTGCTGAATTGGATCCGTTGATACACTCGCAATTACGTCTGGCAATTATGTCTATCCTGCTCTCGGTAGATGAGGCTGACTTTGTGTACTTGAAAGAGAAGACTGAATCTACTGCCGGCAATCTCAGCGTACAACTTGACAAGTTGAGCAAGGCGGGATATATTCAGGTAGAGAAAGAGTTTGTAGGGAAGAAGACTCGTACATCGTGCCGGATGACAGAAACGGGAAGAAAGGCGATGGAAGCGTATGTGAAGGCACTGAAGACTTATCTGGAATTATAGGATAAGAGAAGTACGTGACGGAAAAAGGTAAAGAAGAGGTCGGAATTCAAATTCAAGAAAGAGAAACTGTTGGTTTATATCAGTGTCCGATAAGCCTATATAAATACTTGCTTGTCGGGATTGTTCTTATGGAGGAACTATATCGTTGAAACTTATGGATAATTGGTTGTGTAGCATTATTCTATGGGGAGATTAAAAATTCTTGCCAAACTACGATAATTGATTGATAAGCCAACTCGTCCTGATCTGTAATAAAAAAGGTTCTATCACTCCATTGTGGGAAATGATAGAACCTTTTTCTATTTATTTCGGTAACCTGCTATTAGAAACCAGCCAGGCTGACAATCTTGTCGACAGCTGCGCTCAGTCCGTCCGGATTCTTACCACCGGCAGTTGCAAAGTGAGGCTGACCGCCACCGCCACCCTGAATCAGTTTGGCAGCTTCGCGAACCAGTTGTCCGGCATTCAGTCCGGCCTTAACCTGATCGTCGCTCATGGTTACGGTAAGCAACGGCTTGTTTTCGAATACGCTACCGATTACAACGAACAGGTTTTCGGGGAACTGTCCCTTCAACTGGAAGGCAATGTTCTTCACGGCATCGGCAGGCATCGGGAGTACGCTCTTGATGACTTTCACACCGTTGATTTCTTTTGCACTTTCAATCAGCTTGTTCTTTACAGTAGCTTCTTTTTCTTTCATGAATTCTTCTACCTGTTTCTTCAAGCCGGCATTTTCTTCGATGTATTTCGAGATAGCAGCTTTCAGATCGGGAGCGTTGTTGAACAACGCTTTCAGGTCGTTGAATGTATCTTGTACGGTATCGAACATTTCTTCTACCTTGGCACCTGTAACAGCTTCTATACGGCGTACACCGGCAGCTACAGAGCTTTCAGAAAGAATCTTCACCATACCAATCTTTCCGGTTGCCGATACGTGAGTACCACCACAGAATTCGATAGACGAACCGAACTGTACGACACGTACTTCATCGCCGTACTTTTCGCCGAACAAGGCAATTGCACCCAGTTCTTTTGCCTTTTCGATAGGCAGGTTACGGTATTCTGTCAAAGGAATATCTTCGCGGATCTTGGCATTTACCAGATGTTCTACCTCGCGAAGCTGTTCCGGAGTTACTTTCTGGAAGTGAGAGAAGTCGAAACGCAATGAATCAGGAGTAACCAAAGAACCCTTCTGTTCTACGTGAGTTCCCAGTACCTGACGCAATGCTTCGTCCAGCAAGTGTGTACAAGAGTGGTTGGCTGCACAAGCTGCACGCTTGTCGGTATCTACACATGCCATCATCGGAGCATCCAGGTGTTCCGGAAGTTTCTTAGCAATGTGGATAGGAAGATTGTTTTCTTTCTTGGTATCGATGATGTCGATGGTTTCGAATTCGCTTACCAGTACGCCGGTATCACCTACCTGACCACCACTTTCTGCATAGAACGGAGTGTCGCTCAGCACAATCTGGTAGAGAGTCTGGTTCTTTTGCTTAATCTGACGGTAACGCAGAATGCTGGTTTCGTATTCGGTATAGTCGTAACCTACGAAGTTTGTTTCGCCTTCCTTCAGTGTAACCCAGTCGCCTGTTTCTACGGCAGCAGCGTTACGTGCACGCTGTTTCTGCTTCTGCATTTCAGCTTCGAAGCCTTTCACATCGGCTGTCAGACCGTTTTCACGCAAAATCAGTTCGGTCAGGTCGAACGGGAATCCGAATGTATCGTACAGTGTAAATGCGTCTACACCGCTGATTTCAGTCTTGCCGGCAGCTTTGGCTTCAGCCATTGTCTTGTCGAGCAGGCGGATACCAGTTTCCAGTGTGCGGAGGAATGATTCTTCTTCTTCCTTCATTACTTTCTCAATCAAGGCCTGCTGAGCTTTCAGTTCAGGATAAGCACCGCCCATATTCTCGATCAGTACCGGAACCAGCTTGTACATGAAGGCCTGCTTCTGTCCCAGGAAGGTATAAGCATAGCGGACGGCACGACGCAGGATTCGGCGGATTACGTAACCAGCCTTTGCATTCGACGGCAGCTGTCCGTCGGTGATAGAGAAGGCGATGGTACGGATGTGGTCGGCTACTACACGCATAGCTACGTCTACTTTTTCGTCTTCACCGTACTTCTTGCCCGACAAATCGCCGATAGCCTTGATGATAGGCTGGAAAACATCGGTATCGTAGTTGGATGTCTTGCCCTGCAAGGTACGTACCAGACGTTCGAATCCCATACCGGTATCGATTACTTTTGCAGGAAGTGGTTCCAGTGTTCCGTCAGCCTTGCGGTTGTACTGCATGAACACCAGGTTCCAGATTTCGATAACCTGCGGATGATCTTTGTTAACCAGTTCACGTCCCGGAACAGCAGCCTTTTCTTCTGCCGAACGCGAGTCGATGTGGATTTCAGAACACGGGCCGCAAGGACCTGTATCACCCATTTCCCAGAAGTTATCATGCTTGTTGCCGTTGATGATATGATCTTCGGGGAAATACTGAGCCCAGTATCCGGCAGCTTCATCGTCGCGGGCAAGTCCTTCCTCAGGGCTTCCTTCGAATACGGTTACATACAAATCTTTCGGATCGAGTTTCAATACCTTTACCAGATATTCGTATGCCCATCCGATAACTTCTTTCTTGAAGTAGTCGCCGAAAGACCAGTTACCTAGCATTTCGAACATGGTATGATGGTATGTATCGTGACCTACTTCTTCCAGGTCGTTATGTTTTCCACTCACACGCAAGCACTTCTGTGAGTCGGTTACACGTTTGTATTTCGCAGGATGATTGCCCAGGATAATATCTTTAAACTGGTTCATACCTGCATTGGTGAACATCAATGTCGGGTCGTCTTTGATGACCATCGGTGCTGAAGGCACGATCTGATGTCCTTTCGACTCAAAGAATTTTACAAATGAGTCGCGGATTTCGTTTGCTGTCAACATAATGCTTATAATGTCTTGTAGTTAATATTCTCAAAATTGATTTGCAAAGATAATCGGTTTTATTATTTTTGTCCGTATGTTTGATGCAAAAACTTGATGTGTTGCGTCTTAAATTTTTTCAAAACAAGATTTGAATGCGTAAAGTCTATTATATTTATAATCCGAAAACGCGTACATACGACCGTATTTATCCCACTATGCGCCAGCGGGCGATGAGTTATCTGCGGCGTTTGTTTGTGGGCATGGGACTGGGGGCAGGGTGCTTTATCATCTTGTTGCTTATTTTTGGTTCTCCTTCGGAAAAGGATCTTCGTGTGGAAAATTCGCGTTTGCTTTCACAATATCATATTTTGTCAACTCGTCTGGACGAGGCATTGGGCGTAATGCAGCAGCTTCAGCAGCGCGATGATAACCTTTATCGGGTGATTATGCAGGCAGATCCCGTAGCGGATGCCTTGCGCTCTGCCAGTTACGGCAAGACGAACCGTTACGAAGACCTGATGGATATGGCGAATGCAAAGTTGGTTGTGAATACTACTCAGAAGATGGACTTGCTTTCACGCCAGATATATATGCAGTCGAAATCATTTGATGAGGTGGTAGACTTGTGCAAGAAACAGGATGATATGCTGGCGTGTATTCCTGCCATTCAGCCGGTTGCCAATAAAGATTTGAAGCAGACGGCATCGGGATATGGAAATCGTATCGACCCTATTTATAAAACGGTGAAGTTTCATGCGGGCATGGACTTTTCGGCAAACGTAGGTACGCCGGTGTATGCCACGGGAAACGGTACGGTGCAGAAGGCTGGCTGGGAAGGACTGTATGGCAACTGTATCGTGATAAATCATGGTTTTGGCTATGTAACCCGTTATGCTCACCTGAGCAAGATAGATGTGAAGGTGGGACAGAAGGTGGTGCGTGGCGAAACGATTGGGAAAGTGGGAAGTACGGGAAAGAGTACCGGACCGCATTTGCACTACGAGGTACATCTGAAAGGGCAGATTATGAATCCGGTGAACTATTATTTCATGGATTTGGATGCGGATGATTATGATAAGATGATTCAGATTGCTGCCAACCACGGTAAGGTATTTGATTAATGTTGCAGATGAAAAAAACGGAATTATGGCTTTGAAGACTGATAAGGAACTGAAATTATATTATTCCATTCGCGAGGTGGCGGAAATGTTTGATGTCAACGAATCGCTTTTGCGCTATTGGGAGAAAGAGTTTCCTATGATTGCTCCCAAGAAAGCAGGAGGAAATATCCGTCAGTATACGAAAGAGGATATTGAAAATATTCGGCTGGTATATCACCTTGTAAAAGAAAAGAAAATGACGCTTGCCGGAGCCAAGCAGCGCTTGAAGCAGAATAAGGAAAGTATTCGCGATACGGCTGAGATTATTGACCGTTTGCGTCGTATCAGAGAGGACTTGCTCAGTATGCGGAAAGAGCTGGATTATCTTACCTGACAACTGCCGGTATGAGTTGCTTTTGTTTGTAAGATGGATATTATTTGTAAGTCGCAAATAATCCTTTCGCTATTGTTGGCTTAAACCTTATCCGGCTGAATCTGAATGAAATCTTATTCCCGATTGATACAAACGAATGTGTATTGCTAAAAATGGCATATAAAAGGAAAGTCAGATATCTCTTTTATATGCCATTTTTTTGTATGCTGGTTTTAGCTGTTTCAGTCGATTATACCCAATTGTCGATGTTGTATATTCTTTAGTCGGCTATGGTATCTTCAAAATTTTCGATACGAGTGACTTTCTTTATCTGTTCTATTTTTTTCAGATTGGTACAGATGGTGTTTACATCGTCTACATCGTGTACATAAAGCTGTATACGTCCCTCGAAAATACCGTCGTTCGATTCTATATACAACTTATGGATGTTCACATTGAGTTGTTGTGAAATGATTTGAGTCACATGGTTCAGCACTCCGATACCGTCGATACCTTTAATATACACGTTGACAGGGAAGTTCAATGCCTTGCCCGTTTCCCATTCCACAGCGAGCAACCGGTTGCCGAAGCTGGTCTTTAGTTGTGCAGCTATCGGACACTGGCGTTTGTGAATGACGATACGGTTATTGTCGTCAATGTAGCCAAGAACATCATCGCCCGGGATTGGTTTACAGCAATCGGCAAGAATATAGTTCTTTTGAATAGCATCGGGAGTGAGCTTGATGATCTTCTTCTTGTCGATGTTCAGGGCAGGTTGCTCTGTCTGCTTCTCTTCCTGTTTGTTCTTATTGTTCCCTCCAAATGCAAAGCTGATATATTTCTTCCAGTTGGTTGGCGATGGCTTTTCCTTCAGTTCGTTTTTGTCGGCTTCGCCCAGCGTGAAAACTCCCTGACCTATGTTGAGAGTCAGTTCTTCATAATTCTTTACGTGATGCAGCGTGCAGAGCTTTTTGATATTTTCATCGTTCGTCGGCAGGTTCTCCTGATGGAAGAAGTCGGTAAGCATATCTTCACCTTTCTGCTGCATTTCTCTCTTCTCACGCTTCAGAATGGCTTGGATTTTAGCTTTAGCCTTGGCGGTAGTAGCAAAATTAATCCACGAAGGCTGTACCTTTTGCGACTTGGATGTAAGAATTTCCACCTGATCTCCGCTTTGCAGCTTGTGGCTCAGCGGAACCAGTTTATGGTTGACTTTTGCTCCGATACAATGGCTTCCCAGGAATGTATGGATAGAAAAGGCGAAATCGAGTGCTGTACAGTTTTGCGGCATGGTCTTGATTTCTCCTTTCGGTGTGAAGACAAATATCTCGGATGCAAACAGGTTCAGTTTGATGGTATCGAGAAAGTCGAGTGCATCCGGCTGTGGATCATCCAGAATTTCCTTGATGGTTTTCAGCCATTTGCTCAGCTCACCTTCATCTTCGCTGCCACCGCCTTCCTTATATTTCCAGTGAGCAGCAAATCCTTGTTCGGCGACATCGTTCATACGTTCGCTTCTTATCTGCACTTCAATCCATTGTCCCTTGTTGCTCATCAGTGTGACGTGCAGTGCCTGATAGCCGTTGGCTTTCGGATGACTTACCCAGTCGCGCAGACGGTCGGGGTGCGGTTTGTATATTTTCGAGATAGCCACATAGATATCGAAGCAATCATTCAGTTCTTCTTCCTCATTTCGTGGAGTAAAGATGATACGTACGGCAAGAATATCATAAATCTCTTCGAACGTGATATGCTTGGTCTGCATCTTGTTCCAGATGGAATAAGGCGATTTTACACGTGCCAGGATGCGATAAGGAATCCCCATTTTATCCAATTGTGCACGGATGGGAGCTGTAAACTCGGTGAAAACGCTTTCACGTTCAGCCTGAGTAGCCTGCAACTTATCTTGTATTTCCTTGTAAGTTTCCGGATGCTCGTATTTGAAGCTCAGATCTTCCAGTTCGGTCTTGATACGGTTCAAGCCCAAACGATTGGCCAGAGGGGCATAGATGTAAAGAGTTTCTCCCGCAATCTTGTACTGCTTGCTGGGTAGCATGGAGCCGAGAGTACGCATATTATGCAGGCGGTCGGCTATTTTTATCAGGATGACCCGGATATCATCGTTCATCGTAAGCAAGAGCTTCTTGAAGTTTTCTGCCTGTGCAGAAGCGCGGTCGCCAAAGATACCTCCTGAGATTTTAGTCAGTCCGTCAACGATTTGTGCAATTTTCGGGCCGAACAGATTTTCTATATCTTCTACCGTATAGTCCGTATCTTCTACCACGTCGTGCAGTAAAGCCGAGCAGATAGATGTCGATCCCAGACCGATTTCTACGCACGCAATGCGTGCTACGGCAATAGGATGCAGTATATAAGGTTCGCCCGAGCGACGTCGTACCCCTTTATGTGCTTGCTTGGCAAAATTGAACGCTTTGGTAATTATTTCTACTTTTTTGCGGTGCTTGCTTTCCAGGTATCGATCTAACAGTTCTTGAAAGGCATCGTTTATCTGCTTTTCATCAGCTTGCTCTTGTGTAAGTTTTTCATCCGTCATTGTGTTACTCCCTTAATCTATATTGCAAAAATAAAGAAAATAAAGAATTTTACAAGTAGATTCAAGTTTTTTCTTGTCGGATTGTAAGGAAAGAAGAGGTGGAAAACCAAAAAGACTCTCGGCAAACAGGTAAAGTCTGCCGAGAGTCTTTTATAAGATATAGGTGTAAAAATGAGGTTTATCGGATGCGCAATGATTTTCCGGCGCGGATGTTACTGCCTTTGATTCCGTTCAACCGGCGTAACTGTGCTACGCTTACTCCGTATTTGGCTGCGATACCACCCAGTGTTTCACCGTTTCTGATTCTGTGATATACTGCTTTTCCCGATTTGGATGAAGATTTGACTTCCGCAACTTCTACCTTACTGCGTCGGGTTTGGTAGACTTCCGGTTTGTAATTGTAGATACTATCTTCATTATCGATGAAGCAACTCATCATTTTGTTGGAGAGTCGTAAGGCGTAAGGCTTTTCGTTTCCCGGAATGATATCCTTTTTGAATTCCGGATTCAGCGCACGGAGTTCATCGATATTCGAGTTGCATACTGCGGCAATTTGCTGAAGATTCAGCGGACGCGATACGTGAATGGTATCAGTTCCTTCCGGCATTTTCATCTCCAATGGGCTGATATTGTGCTCACAGTAATAAGTCATGATATAGTTTGCAGCAATAAATGCCGGTACGTAGCCTCTGGTTTCTTTTGGAAGATAATTGTACAGTTTCCAGAAATCTTTTTCTCCACCAGCACGACGGATGGCTTTGTTTATTGTACCCGGACCGCAATTGTAGGCAGCGAGCACCAGATTCCAGTCGTGATAAATGTCGTATAAGTCCTTCAGATAGCGTGCGGCAGCGCGAGTCGACTTGATCGGGTCGCGGCGTTCGTCTATCAGGCTGGTAACTTGCAGACCGTAGATTTTACCCGTTGCCAGCATAAACTGCCATAAACCCACAGCTCCCTGACGGGAAGTTGCCATCGGATTCAGTGCCGATTCGATGACAGGAAGATACTTCAGCTCCAGCGGAAGGTCGTACAAATCGAGTGCTTCTTCGAATATAGGCATATAAAAATTGTTGGCACTCAGCATGAATGCAACCTTCTGGCGTAAGCGGGTAGCATACATGTCGATAAATTTTCGTACCACTTCGTTGTACGGCATTTCGATAATAGCCGGAATACGTTGCAACCGGTCGATATAAATAGAATCACTGACTTCCGGATTAGCGGAAGTTGCGGTACAGTTTTCTCCCAAATTGATATAGTTTTTCGAAATCCAGTCCAGATACAGACTGTCTGTTTCGGAAAGCATACCTTCGGGCAAGTCGATAGCCTCTTCTACTCCGGAGCTTGAGCGAACAACAATGCTCTGTTCCGTTTTCTGGGCAAAGAGGCTTGAAAAGCTAAGGAAGGCAAGTATGCCAATACATAGTTTCTTCATATTTTAAAATCTAATACTGCATTGCAAGCCTACTCCTTGCGGCAGCTTGCGGTATGCATCGTTAAATATTGTAGGTTCCAGTGTCATCCCCAAATCGTTCGATATATCGAAGTTCGACAGTTCGGCATCTACATACGCGTCGATGACCGACAACAGATATACTGCGATAAAAGAGATTATACTTAAATCTCGCTGGCGACGGAAGACATCCTTTCGTTTGCGGAACAGTTCCTGGTAATAATCCAGCCTGTTTTGTACATCTTCCTTGGTATATCCGGCTGGCAGGAAGTCCATATAACTATCGTTATTCGGATTGTCGCTCATGATATCCTGATATGCCTGTGTGTAATCCTTGTACATCTTGCTGTTCCACGTCAGTGCATAGGTACATCCCACGAATCCTCCGTAGACGATAGGCAGTTTCCAATATTTCCGGTTGTATATCTGACCTGCACCGGGTATGGCAAGCGACAGCCAGATAGAGTTGTTCGGTACAGGAAGCCACTTCTTCTTTTCCTTGACGACTTGAGGTTTCTGGCTTTGTAAAGAGTCACTCTGCCGCATGAGCATGGCAGTATCCACCGGAGCTTCCAGTTCTTCGATGCGCTGCTGGCGTATATTCAGCGTATCGAGTAAGGCAAGGCTGTCGGCTACGTTTTGTGCACGTATCGAGTCGGCAGTCAGTATGCCTTTCCGGTGCTTGAGTGCACGTTGTGCATATCCTTCCGTGCTTCCTCCCCATATCAGGCAGAAAAGCAGTACGATATATAATAAGTATGTAAACGGTCGTTGTCTCAAGACTTGTTCTTTTTTATTCTTTGGGTTTCAATGAGTCCAGTATCTCCATGATTCTTTCCAGATCGGCTTCGTTATTGAAGGGGATACTGATTTTACCTTTTCCTTTGTTGCTGCACGAAAGCTGCACTTTGGTGCCGAAGAAAGAGCACAGATGATTTTGCAACATCGTATATTCTTCGGACAGTTTGGCACCTTTGGGAGCTATTTTCTTACCTCCCGATTCTACGCTTTCACCCGTAGACAATGCCTTTACGATCTCTTCTACCTTGCGTACGGAATATCCTTGGGCAATTATTTCGTTGAAAATACGTATCTGTGTTTTCGGGTCATCCAGTGCAAGCAAGGCACGTGCATGCCCCATGTCTATTTCTTTATTCTTCAGTGCAACCTGTATCTGAGCAGGAAGTTTAAGCAGTCGCAGGTAGTTGGCGATGGTAGTACGCTTTTTTCCTACCCGTTCGCTCAGACGTTCCTGAGTCAGTTCGTATTGTTCGATAAGATGCTGATAGGCAAGTGCTATTTCCAGCGAGTTCAAGTCTTCGCGCTGGATATTCTCTATCAGAGCCATTTCCATGACATTCTCATCGTCGGCAGTACGGATATAAGCAGGGATTGTAGTCAGTCCTGCCAGAATGGAGGCACGATAACGTCGTTCTCCCGCTATAATCTGATATGAGTCCTCGTTCAGCTTGCGTAAGGTAATAGGTTGTATAATACCGATTTCAGCAATTGAGTCGGCAAGTTCTTGCAGGGCAATCGGATCAAACTCTCGTCGCGGCTGGTTAGGATTGACGGATATTTTGCTCAGTTCCACTTCGTTGATGGAAGAGGATCCTGAAGTCTTTACCTCGTCGTTCGTAGAAATCAGTGCGTCGAGCCCTCTGCCCAGTGCAAATTTTTTCTGTACGGCCATATTCGTTTATTCTTTCAGCTTTAAATGCTTCTTAGTTCTTGTTTATAATTTCATTAGCCAGAGCCAGGTGATTCTTGGCGCCCGTAGAGTCTGCATCGTACAAGATGGCAGGTATTCCGTGACTGGGGGCTTCACTCAGCTTGACGTTTCGCTGGATAATGGTTTTGAATACCAGTTCCTGAAAGTGACGTTTAACTTCGTCGTATATCTGGTTGGCCAGACGCAGACGTGAGTCGAACATTGTAAGCAGGAAACCTTCTATTTCCAGCGAAGGGTTCAGTTTTGTCTTGATTATCTTGATGGTGTTCAGCAGCTTGCTGATACCTTCCAGTGCAAAGTATTCACATTGTACCGGAATGATGACTGAATCGGCTGCAGTCAGGGCGTTGATGGTAATCAGTCCCAACGACGGCGAACAGTCTATCAGGATATAATCGTATTCACTTTTCATCGGCTCCAGGGCCTTTTTCATAATCTTCTCACGGTTTTCCAGGTTCAGCATTTCAATTTCTGCTCCCACCAGGTCGATGTGAGAAGGAATAATGTCTAATCCGTCAATATCGGTTGTATAAATAGCTTCCCTGATATCTGTCTGATTGATAAGGCATTCGTAAATAGAACAGTCAATGTCCTTTAAATCAACCCCCAGACCGGATGAAGCATTTGCCTGCGGATCAGCGTCGACTACCAGCACTTTCTTCTCGAGAGTGGCTAATGATGCAGCCAGGTTAATGGTTGTCGTAGTCTTACCCACGCCACCTTTTTGGTTGGCTAAAGCAATAATTTTTCCCATATTAATCAGTTTATCTGATTGCGAAGTAACAAATAATCGTCGAAAGTATGTATCAGCAAATGTCTGCATTTCTTGAAAATGTTGATAACTCACGGCTTTTGTTAATAACTTCGGCGAGGCAAAGATACGTAATTCTGTGTAATTATGTGCCGTGGTTTGAGAAGATTAATATTTGTTGTAACTTTACGGACAATTATTAATAGTGAAATATATGACAAACGAAAGACCTCTTTTATTACTATCGAACGATGATGGCGTGAATGCCAAAGGAATACGAGAACTTATCGGGGCGTTGCGCCCGGTTGCCGACCTGATTGTTGTTGCCCCCGACGGGCCGCGTTCGGGTTCATCGGGAGCCATTACTTCCGAACATCCGCTCCGTAGTGCAAAGGTGCGTCAGGAACCCGGGCTGACTGTCTATAAATGTTCAGGAACTCCTGTCGATTGCGTCAAGCTGGCTTTGCATGCTTTGGTTCCCCGTAAGCCCGATATGGTGATAGGAGGTATCAATCATGGTGATAATTCGTCGGTAAATGTGCATTACTCCGGTACGATGGGTGTGGTGATAGAAGGCTGCTTGAAGGGGATTCCTTCGGTGGGATTCTCACTTTGCAATCATAGTGCGGATGCAGATTTCTCGGCAACGCTGCCTTATGTGCGCTGCATCGTAGAGGAGGTGCTTGCCAAGGGACTTCCCGAGGGTAAGTGTCTGAATGTGAATTTCCCTGATACGAATGAACTGAAAGGTGTACGAATCTGTCGGCAGACCAACGGGGTGTGGACAAACGAGTTTGTCAAGGCCGACCATCCGCGTGGCGGTTGTTACTACTGGCTTACGGGAGAATACAAAAACAACGAGCCCGATGCCGAGGATACCGACCACTGGGCTTTGGAGCATGATTATGTGGCAATTACTCCCACACAGATTGACGTTACGGCGTATTCGCTGATGGATGATTTGAAACACTGGAACTGGAACGTATGAAGTATTATCTGATAGTAGGAGAGGCGTCGGGCGACTTGCATGCATCGAACCTGATGCGTGCCTTGCAGCACGAAGATCCGCAGGCGGAATTACGCTTTTTCGGGGGCGATTTGATGAAAGCGGTGGGCGGTACTTGCGTAAAGCATTACCGCGAACTGGCGTATATGGGATTCATTCCTGTGCTGCTTCACTTGCGTACCATCTTCCGTAACATGGATTTTTGCAAGAAGGATGTCGAAGCGTGGCAGCCGGATGTCTTGATTCTGGTCGATTATCCGGGGTTTAACCTGAAGATAGCCGAATATATCAAGCGGCACACGCAGATACCTGTCTACTATTATATTTCGCCGAAAATCTGGGCGTGGAAGGAATATCGTATCAAGAATATCAAGCGAGATGTCGATGAATTGTTTTCTATCCTGCCTTTCGAGGTCGATTTCTTCAAGAAACATCAGTATCCGATACATTATGTGGGCAACCCGTGTGTGGATGCCGTGGATGATTTTCGCAGGAAAGGACAGGAAACTTTCAGTGAATTTATCACAGCCAACGGGCTGGAGGATAAGCCGATCATCGCTTTGCTGGCAGGAAGTCGCCGGCAGGAAATCAAAGATAATCTGACGCGCATGATTGAGGCGGCACGTAGTTTCCCGCAATATCAGTTTGTGGTGGCGGGAGCTCCCGGCATTGAGCCCGATTTTTACAAGCGATATATCGACAGCAGTACGAAAATCGTATTCGGACAGACGTACCGTTTGTTGCAGCAGGCTGAGGCTGCACTGGTTACTTCGGGAACGGCTACGCTCGAAACGGCCTTGTTCCGTGTGCCTCAGGTGGTGTGCTACTACATATCGGCTGGTAAACTGGTTTCTTTCCTTCGCAGGCATATCCTGAAGGTGAAGTATATTTCATTGGTAAACCTGATAGCCGACCGGGAAGTGGTGACGGAGCTGGTGGCCGACGGTATGACGGTTTCTAATATAAAAAAGGAGTTGGCTAAGATTATATCGGGCGGAAACGGACGCTCGCGCATGCTTTCGGAGTACGACCGGCTGATTGGTATTTTGGGAGAGCCGGGTGCGTCAGAACGTGCGGCGGCTCAGATTACGGCCTTGCTGAAAGTGCGCAGCAAAGTTTGATATGAAGTGTTCTGTTATTCGTCTGCGGAAGTTCTTATAAACGTGGGCGGGTTTCTGGAAAAACGTCGAGACATTTTTTTAGAATTTGTACAAATTCTCAGATTTTTTGTACAAATCTTGAAAACAATATGCCCTTCTTTTCTTTCACTTGTCATTGTGTTCTGAATCAATTGTTTGCAGGCTGGACAGCCTTTTCAGAGTAAGTGAAAGAAAGGAAGGGCACTTTCTGTTTTTAGGCAGTGATAAGTCCCACCAGATACAGGTATACAACTGCTGCCGGAACGGCCATAAGTGTGCTGTCGAAGCGGTCGAGCATACCTCCGTGTCCGGGCAGGATATTACCCGAATCCTTGATGCCGAGTGTACGTTTCATCAGCGATTCGGTCAAGTCGCCCCAGGTTCCGAATACTACAACCGTCAGTCCCAGTCCGATCCAGATGCCGGTACTCAGGAATGTAAAGAAGTGTGCCAGCACGATGGCAGCGATGATGCTGAATACAGCACCTCCGATAGAGCCTTCCCACGACTTTTTTGGGGAAATGCGTTCGAACAATCTGTGCTTTCCGAACAGCATGCCTGTGCAATAAGCGCCCGTATCATTTACCCAGTTGAAGATGAAAATAGACAAAGGTAATATCGGGTTGTATTGTGAAATACCTTCTACTGCGGTACTGTGGTAAGCCAGTACGTTGAGCAAGGCGAATGATAGAGCAATGTATATCTGGCTCATCATGGCGTATGCCCAGTTGTTGAGTGGATTGGGCTGTTTCTTATACAATTCGCTGATGAACAGATAAAGTATCAAAAACAGGTAAGGAATGAAGATTTCATTCGCTCCCGGTACAACTCCGATGTATCCGAAGCAGAGAAACAAGAACAAGCCTGCCAGAATGGATATAGGTTTGTTCATGCGTGTATTCTCCATTCGGTTGACAATGGTTCCAAATTCATTGATTGTAAGTGCACTGATCAGTGCAAACAAGATGGTGAACGAGATAGGGCCTCCCAGAATGCAGCCTACAAGGACGGCTACGAATATAATTCCTGTTATGGCTCGTTGAAGAAAATTGCTTTTCACGGCAGTAGGGGATTTAATGTTTGTTATTAAAATACTTTTGTCACCCAGACGGCCATGCAGGTCGACTGAATGACAAAAGCTTAGTTTCTGTTATGATAAAAATGGTTGTCAGGCTTGTTTCTCTTCATTGGAAACAGTAGAGCTCTCATCATTTGTTGCTTCCGGCTCTTTGTTTTCCGATTCAGATGACGGTTCGTCGGCCTTCTTTTCAGGTTCTGGAAGGGCCTTTTTCTCGTCAGCCATGATTTCTTCAGAGCGAGATGCCCATGGACGTTTTCCGAATATCTTCTCTACATCTTCGGCAAAGATTACTTCACGCTCTATCAGCAGTTCCGCCAGTTGGTTATGACCTTCCTTATGTTCCAGCAGCAATGCCTTTGCACGTGCATATTGTTCGTTTATCATCTTCTGCACTTCCTGATCAATCAGTTCGGCAGTATGTTCACTGTAAGGCTTGTTGAACGTATATTCATCGTTGCTGTAGTAGCACAGGTTCGGCAACTTGTCGCTCATGCCTGCGTATGCTATCATGCCGTAAGCCTGTTTGGTTACTCGTTCCAGGTCGTTCATGGCACCGGTTGAGATGTGTCCGATGAAAACTTCTTCGGCAGCACGACCTCCCAGTGTAGCACACATTTCGTCCAGCATCTGCTCCTTGGTCGTAATCTGACGTTCTTCAGGCAAATACCATGCGGCACCCAGTGCACGTCCTCGCGGAACGATTGTGACCTTGATCAGCGGATTGGCATGTTCCAGGAACCATGAAATGGTAGCATGTCCTGCTTCATGCAGAGCAATGGCACGTTTTTCGGCTGCGGTCATTACCTTTGTTTTCTTTTCCAGACCGCCGACGATACGGTCGATAGCTGCTAAGAAATCATCTTTTCCCACAGATGTCTTCGAGTGACGTGCCGCAATCAAGGCAGCTTCATTACATACATTGGCAATATCAGCACCGCTGAATCCCGGAGTCTGACGTGCCAACAGGTCAACGTCTACCGTATTATCCAGTTTCAACGGGCGGAGATGTACTCCGAAAACCTCCTTGCGTTCGTTCAAGTCGGGCAGATCGACGTAGATCTGACGGTCAAATCGTCCGGCACGAAGCAATGCTTTATCCAGAATGTCTACACGGTTGGTAGCAGCCAGTATGATGACTCCACTGTTCGAACCGAATCCATCCATTTCTGTAAGCAACTGGTTCAATGTGTTTTCGCGCTCGTCGTTACCTCCCATGCTGGGGTTCTTTCCACGGGCACGACCCACCGCATCAATTTCATCGATAAAGATGATACAAGGAGCCTTTTCCTTTGCCTGACGGAAGAGGTCGCGTACACGTGAAGCTCCCACTCCGACAAACATTTCTACGAAGTCGGAACCTGAAATGGAGAAGAACGGTACATCTGCTTCGCCGGCAACCGCTTTGGCAAGCAAGGTTTTACCGGTTCCCGGAGGGCCTACCAGCAGTGCACCTTTAGGAATTTTACCTCCCAGTTCGGTGTATTTTTGAGGCTGTTTCAGAAATTCTACAATCTCTTCCACTTCTTGTTTGGCAGCAGCTTGACCGGCTACGTCCTTAAACGTAATGCGGTTGGCTCCTTTCTCAAACAATTGAGCCTTGCTTTTTCCTACGTTGAAAACATTTCCGGCACCGCCCGGACCTCCACCACCGCTCATACGGCGCATGATGAACATCCATATTGCTATTAATAACAGGAAAGGAGCAATGTTCCAGAATATCATACTGAAATAATTCGTATGCTTTTCGTAACTGATGGAACCTGTGAAATGTCCGTTGTTCTGTTCTTCGTCAAGAAATTTATCAAGTGACTCCATCGATCCTATCTGTACGTTGACCGAAGGACTTCTGCCTACTTTGTTGGCATCTTTTCCGAACACATCGACAATGTGTTCAGGCTTGATAAACATATCTACAGTATTGTCATCGTAAGCAATGATTTTATTGGCATAACCTTTGCTTACCATATCCTTGAATTCGGTGTAAGTTATTTCTTTGCTTGCGCTTCCGTCTTCGCTGGAAAAGTATAAAAATCCGAAAACAAGTGCGATAATAACGTACAGCCAGCTCAAACTTGGGCGCGGCACGTTGATTTTGGGTTTATTGTTATTGTTTAAATTTTCACTCATACAAGTTTAAAAATAAAATTAGTCAATATCGGGAAGAGAAGTCAGCTTGGCATCAGCCCACAAATGTTCCAAGTTATAGAAATCTCTTACTTCCGGTAAAAATATATGCACCAGTACATCTCCATAATCCATGGCTACCCATTGGGCATTACGTACGCCGTCCATTCCATATACTTTGTTGCCGGTTTCTTTCCGAACGTATTCTTTTACTGAATCTACGATTGCCAGAACCTGGCTTGGTGAGTTTCCCTGACAGATAACGAAGTATTTGCAGATTGTATCTTCTATATTGGTTAAGTCAGCTATAACGATGTTCTTTCCTTTTTTTTCTTGAATGCCTTCTGTAATTTTCTTTACTAAGTTCTTTGTTTCGTCCATTATTATTATTCTCTGTTTTTATTTTAGTATTTACATATTTAATAATGTAGCAAATATACTTGCTTTTCTGTATATCACGAAGGAATGAAGCTTAATTCTCTTTTTCTTTTGTTTTTTTTTGAAAAAAATGCTTCAAACTATTGCGGTATTAGGAAAAAGTAGTACCTTTGCAGCGTCAAAAACGAAATGATTGACGAAACAATTGATTTTGGGCTATGGTGTAATGGTAACACAACAGATTCTGGTCCTGTTTTTCTTGGTTCGAGTCCGAGTAGCCCAACATCAGAACAAACGAAAGTCTTCACGGAGAAGGCATCGTAAATATAAGTTTGGGCTATGGTGTAATGGTAACACAACAGATTCTGGTCCTGTTTTTCTTGGTTCGAATCCGAGTAGCCCAACAGAATAGAAGGCGTTTCAGATTTATTCTGAAACGCTTTTTTTATTTTTATCTATGTGTGTATCCACAATTTTATTGGAATGAAATTCTTATTCTTTAAGGTCAAGATCTGTTGTTTCTGCTTTTTCTTGTTGTAAAATGGGAGAAAAGGAAAAGGGACGAAAGAATTCATTCGAAAATCCTTCGTCCCTTAATTATGGATGATGTGTTGAATTTGTCTAAAAACAGGTACGGAAAGTATTATCTTGTATACTGACCGTACATTGCCATTGCACTTGTATTCAAGTTCTTTTTGATGGCTTTGAATAAGTTTTTCACTTGTTTCATAATGTTATCCTTTCGTTGTTTTTGTGTTATAAATACTTTTCTAATCTTATCAGTCGCTCTCTTTTTTGAGAGTTGTTTAGCTTAGTTATCCTTCTTTTTATGTTTTACAACACAAAATTACGGGTTTTTGTTTGCCCACCCATACATTTTATTGAAAAAATGCGCAATGACTTCTTTTTCTTGATTTAGGTCAATGAATCTGTTTTAGGGGATGAGTAATGAAGAGTCTCCATAGCTCAGAAAACGAAAATCGTGAGATAAAGCATAGTCGTAAATGTTGCGCCAGTCACCCTTAACGAAAGCTGAAACAAGTAATAACAATGTACTTTGTGGCTGATGGAAGTTTGTGACCATACGTTTGACAATTTTATACTCATATCCCGGAGCAATGATAATCTGCGTGCTGGTATGAAGTGCGTCAAGACCATGACGGTTCATGTAGTCTAAGATACATTGCAAAGCCTCTGTCGTGCTAAGAGTGGGATTTGATTCATAAGGTTGCCATTGCTTTACGTGCAGGTCTTCCTGACTTGCATCCGGATTCTGGCTGATAGTTACACCTATATAATATAGACTTTCCAACGTACGTACAGAAGTGGTTCCTACTGCTACAGCTTCTCCATGGTGTGCAATCAGTTTCTCGATGGTTGTCTTGTTGACTGAGATATACTCGGTGTGCATTTCGTGTCCTTCTATCTCTTCACTCTTGACCGGTTTAAATGTTCCGGCTCCAACGTGAAGGGTAACTTCCTCCAAGTCGACACCTTTGGCTTTCAGTGCAGACAGTACCCGTTCCGTAAAATGTAATCCGGCAGTAGGAGCGGCCACCGATCCTTTTATTTTTGAATAAACTGTCTGATATGTTTCCTTATCACTTTCCTGAGTTTCGCGGTTAAGGTAAGGAGGTATAGGCAATTCTCCGAATACCTCAAGGATGTCGGCGAAAGTAACTTCCGGATTATCCCATGTAAAGTCTACCCAGTGGCTTGTACCATGACATGCGCCACGCTGGGCGGTCAGCGTAATGGTTTTTCCTTTTACCGTCATTTCCTTATGCAAAGCACCCTCTTTCCATTTCTTCAGGTTACCGATCATGCACAGCCATGCCGAGTGACTGGTTTGCTGAAAGTTCAGTGCGTAATCATTGGGCTGGATAGGTTCCAGACAGAAAATTTCGATCAATGCACCCGTTTCCTTACGGAAATGCAGTCGTGCCTGAATAACTTTGGTATTATTGAATATCATCAGCATGCCCGGTTCCAGATAATCGGGCAGGGAAGTAAATATTGTTTCACTGATTTTGCCATGCTGATATACTAACAGCTTCGACTGGTCGCGTACGGGAAGTGGGAATTTGGCGATACGCTCATCGGGCAGCGGATAGTTATAATCGCTGATTTTTATATGCTTAGTTTCTGTCATAGTGTTGAGTAGTATGATTTACGTGGGTGCAAAATTACAGAATTTCTTCGGGTATCAGAGTAATGCCTGTCGAAAATTTACAGCTCACTACATTTTGCCTGAAGAGTAGAAAGAAATGATTGTATAAAAAAAACGGTTCAACCGACTGAAAAAAACTGCCATGGAAAGCAATCGTATTGTTGCGACCGACAGGAATATTGCGTTTTTTGTTTTCCGAATAAAACCATTATATTTGCACTACATATCTTTTGTAATAAACAAGATAAATATATGTAAGGTATTACCTGATAGATAGGAACGGAAACTCTTTTATAAAGAGTTTTTTATGTAATATAAAATAAGGAGGACAAAACGATGAAAATAGGAGATAAAGTCCGTTTCCTCAGCGAAGTGGGAGGCGGTATCGTGAGAGGATTTCAAGGAAAAGACGTGGCATTGGTAGAGGGTGACGATGGCTTTGAGATTCCGATGCTGATAAAAGAGTGTGTCGTCATTCAGACAGATGATTATAATATTCCTCTTAAATCGACCAAAAAGCCTGAAGTTCCGCAGCCGGAAGAGGAAGTAGAAGAAGAAAAACCGATTACTTACCGTGCTCCGGAAATACGTGGAAACGATGTGCTGAACGTATATCTGGCTTATGTGCCTCAGGATGTAAAGGCAATCTCTTCGACAGCTTTCGACGCTTATCTGATAAACGACAGCAATTATTTCGTCGATTATCTGTACTTGTCGGCCGAAGGAAAAAGCTGGACATTGCGCAGTCGCGGCACTATCAAGCCAAACATGAAAATGCACTTGGAAGAGTTCGATAAAGGTGCGTTGAACAGCATGGAACATGTGGCGGTACAATTGCTGGCTTACAAGGACGACCGTACGTTTCTGTTGAAGAATGCCGTCAATACGGAAGTGCGCATTGATACCGTAAAATTCTATAAACTGCATACTTTCCAGCAGACCGATTTCTTTGCAGAACCTGCTTTGGTATACGATATCGTGCGCGATGATGAAGAAGTAAAGCAAGTGTATGTTTCGGCCAACGATATCAAGGAAGCCTTGTTGCAGAAAAGTGTGTCCGATGCTCCTGCCAAATTGCAGAAAAAACAGCATAAAGTAAAAAATGATATTGTAGAAATCGACTTGCACATCCACGAGTTGCTGGACGATACAACAGGCATGGGAAATGCCGAGATGCTGAATTATCAGCTTGACGTATTCCGCAAGACACTGGAAGAATACAAAGACAAGAAGGGACAGAAAATAGTCTTTATTCATGGCAAGGGCGACGGTGTATTGCGCCGTGCCATTCTGGATGAACTCAAACGCAAGTACAAGAATTATCCCAGTCAGGATGCTTCGTTCCGTGAATATGGTTTCGGAGCTACTATGGTGACCATCCGATGAGGTAATAGATTCAATTCCTCACTTCCTTTTCTGTTACATTTTCCAGCAAGAATGCTGAGGATTGGCAGGAAAAGAAGTGAGGGATTTTTTTTGCTCCACCGGAACTTGTTTATTTTTTGTACAAATCTTTTTTGTTTTTGTACAAAAAATAAAAAAACGTCGAGACATTTTTAGGGAAAGGCCGGCATACTTCAACAGGAATGTCTGCATATATCCGATGAGGGCTCGTCGTGCATAAATTTTCATTTAAGTGTACTAATTTCCATTTCTTCCCTTATAACGAATCCTTATCTTTGTTCCAACGAATCTAATTCAGGTATTTTGGTATGAAAAAACACATTCTTCGTCGTGCTATAATGGCTTTGGGCATCTGTTCGGCCTTGAATATACAGGCGCAAGCTCCTCATCCCGAACGAATTTATCTGTCGGGTACAGGCATCGATGATACTCGTACATGGCAATTTTTCTGCTCCAAAGGTCTAAATTCCGGTGAATGGAAACCCATCGAAGTTCCTTGTTGCTGGGAATTGCAGGGCTTTGGTGAATATACTTATGGGCGCTATTATATGGTGAAAGGTACAAAACCCAGCGATGAAACCGGTATATACCGTTATAGTTTTCAAGCTCCCAAGTGCAGGAAAAACGACCGCGTCAGGTTATTTTTCGACGGAGTCATGACCGATGCAGAGGTGCTGGTCAATGGAAAACCTGCGGGAAATATTCATCAAGGTGCCTTTTACCGTTTCTCTTACGACATTACTTCGCTGTTGAATACAGAAGGGGAAAATCTGCTTGAAGTGAAAGTAGCCAAACAGTCGGCTAATAAATCGGTGAATGCGGCAGAGCGTCGTGCTGACTGGTGGTTGTTCGGGGGAATCTACCGTCCGGTATGGCTGGAGGTTGTTCCTGAAGTTTCGATGGAACATTTTGTGATTGATGCCCGTGCCGACGGACATTTCCGTGCTTCGGTGCGCACGAGCGGTAATCCGGAAGGTTATTCTTTGTCTATCTCGGTATGCGGATTGAAAGATGGCAAGCTCCTGAAAACCGACGAAGGGAAGGAAGAAATGACATGTCGGATAAGTTGTGCAGGAAAAGAAACGAACATCGAAGGCAGGTGGCATGATGTGAAGGTATGGAATACGGAGTCGCCCGAACTTTATCGGGTGCGTTTGGCATTGAAAGACCGCGAGGGAAAGACTGTTCAGGTTCGTGAGGAGCGGACAGGTTTCCGGACCATCGAATTTTTTCCGCAAGACGGACTTTATCTGAACGGAACACGGCTGGTGCTGAAAGGTATCAACCGCCACTCTTTTTCGGTAGACGGCGGGCGGACAACGAGTGCTGCAATGAGCCGGCAGGACGCTTTACTCATCAAGGAAATGAATATGAATGCTGTACGTTCCCATTATCCGCCCGATGAACATTTTCTTGATATGTGCGACTCTCTCGGCTTGGTTTATATTGATGAACTTGCCGGGTGGCATGGGTGTTATGATACGGAAACCGGTGCACGGCTGGTAAGGGAAATGGTGGAACGTGATGTAAATCATCCGTCGGTCATCTTGTGGAGTAATGGAAATGAAGGCGGATGGAATACGGCGAACGATGTTCTTTTTACTGATTACGATAAGTATCAGCGACGTCATGTCATTCATCCGTGGGCCGATTTCGACGGGCTTGATACGCATCATTATCCGGCTTATCTTACGGGAGTAGCACGATTTACCAATGGCTATAAAGTCTTTATGCCTACAGAGTTTATGCATGCAATGTACGATCAGGGCGGAGGAGCCGGACTGCGTGATTTCTGGGACCGGTGGATGACCAATCCTATGTTTGCCGGAGGCTTTATCTGGGCATTTTGTGATGAGGCTCCCAAGCGTTCCGACCGGGAAGGAATGCTCGATTCCGACGGTTCGAATGCTCCCGATGGGGTAGTTGGTCCGAGAAGGGAAAAAGAAGGGAGTTTTTATGCCATCAGGTCGCAATGGTCGCCTGTTCAGATAAAGCCTTTGCTTATTACGGATCATTTCGACGGAAGTTTCTTCGTTACAAACGAATATGCTTATACCAATCTGAAAGATTGTCGAATAACTTATGAAGTACTTGCATGCAATACTCCCATGCAGGGGGCACACTCTCGCGTGCTTGCCCGCGGAGAGGTCGTACTTCCTTCTATTGCTCCCGGGGAAACGGGAAAGGCACATTTTTCTTTGCCTGCTTCTTTTCGTGAGGGAGATATACTGAAGTTGGAAGCATTCGATAAGGAAAAGCGCAGTATCTGTGAATGGACTTATCCTATCCGTCTGGCAAATCAATATTTCAATCGCCATTTATCTCATACTTGCCGGGAGGCATCTTCCGGTGCGGTATCAGCCTGTAATGATGGCAAGCAGATAATCCTGAAAAGTGATAAGGTCAGTATTGCCTTCGATGCCGGTACGGGAATGATTGCCCGTATACTTTCAGATGAAAGAGAAGTACCCTTTACCGATGGTCCGGTGGCAGTAGGCATGAAAATGATTTATCAGCCTGCCGAAAGTTACGTACGTCAGGATTCGGCTGGAGCGGTGTTTTGTGCCCGTTACAAAGGTGGGGCCGATTCGATAGTGTGGCGACTGACTCCTCAGGGGCTGCTCTATATGGATGCTGTACTGCTGAACCGTGCTTCGGGCGGGGGTGGTCTGGACGATGCTTTTATGGATGAGGAAGTTTATAATCTTGGAATTACATTTTCTTATCCGGAGCAAAGTTGCACGGGTATGAAATGGATGGGAAGAGGACCTTATCGTGTCTGGAAAAATCGTATTGCGGGTACCAATTATAATATCTGGCATAAGGAATACAATAATACCATAACCGGGGAAAGCTATGACAATCTTGTATATCCCGAATTTAAAGGTTATCATGCTAATGTGTACTGGGCTACTTTAGAAAGTGATGAAGTTTCTTTCACAGTCTACTCGCGTACAGATGGAATATTTTGCCGTATCTTCACACCTGCGGAGCCAAAGGGTAGCGCCAAAAAGACAATGCCCGATTTCCCTGAAGGAGATATTTCTTTTTTGCTCGATATACCAGCCATCTGCTCGTTTAAGCCTATCGAACAACAGGGGCCCAATAGTCAGCCTGGCAATATCCGTATAAAGAAAGGCGACGAGGGGTTGCGCTTGAACTTGATGTTCGATTTCAGAAAAACCTTCTGAGTTTATCTTGTTGCAGTTATAAAACTATACCTTTTTAACGAGATAAGTTAATAATAATGTGTACCTTTGCGGGCTGAAATCAGAACATGCATATGCAACAAGACAATAAACCTATTATTGAAGTAAGAAACGTGTCGAAATTCTTTGGTGAAAAGACGGCACTCGACCATATTAACTTATCTATCCGCAAAGGTGAGTTCGTGACAATTCTTGGTCCTTCGGGATGTGGAAAAACCACTTTGCTGCGACTCATTGCGGGGTTTCAGACTGCCTCGGAAGGAGAGTTGTACATCGACGGAACAGAAATCACCCAGACTCCTCCTCATCGTCGTCCGGTGAATACGGTGTTTCAGAAATATGCGCTGTTTCCTCACCTGAATGTATATGATAATATTGCTTTCGGATTGAAGCTGAAAAAAATGCCGAAGGCTGAAATGGAGAAAAAGGTGAAGGCGGCACTGAAGATGGTGGGCATGACCGACTATGAATACCGTGACGTAAACTCGTTGTCGGGCGGACAGCAACAGCGTGTAGCCATTGCCCGTGCCATTGTGAACGAGCCGGAAGTGTTGTTGCTCGACGAACCTCTTGCCGCTCTCGACCTGAAAATGCGTAAGGACATGCAGATGGAGTTGAAGGAAATGCACCGCCGTCTGGGGATTACCTTTGTTTATGTTACTCACGATCAGGAGGAGGCTTTGACGCTGAGCGATACCATTGTGGTCATGAGCGAAGGAAAGATTCAGCAAATCGGTACACCGACCGATATCTACAATGAGCCCATCAATTCGTTTGTTGCCGATTTTATCGGTGAAAGCAATATCTTGAACGGTACGATGGTGCGCGACTGTCTGGTACGTTTCTGCGGACGCGAGTTTGAATGTGTGGATAAGGGATTTGGCGAAAATGCTCCTGTCGACGTGGTAATCCGTCCGGAGGACTTGTATATTTTCCCGGTATCCGATGCGGCACAGCTTCGCGGTGTGGTGCAGTCGTGCATCTTCAAGGGTGTACATTACGAGATGGCAGTGGCTGTAGGCGATTATGAATTTCTGGTACAAGACTATCATGCCTTCGAAGCAGGCTCGGAAGTTGGTCTGCTTATCAAGCCGATGGACATACATATCATGCAGAAAGAACGGATATGCAATACGTTTGAGGCATCGATGGTGGACGAAACACATGTGGAATTCCTCGGTTGTGAGTTCGAATGTCCGCGGGTGGATATGAGCAACTCGTCATGCGACTGGAAGCACGTGAAGGTGGAAGTCGATTTCGACAAGGTGATTTTGCAGGACAATGAAGAAGACGGAATGCTTACCGGCGAGGTGAAGTTCATTCTTTACAAGGGAAACCATTACCATCTCACGGTTTTGTCCGACTGGGACGAAAATGTTTTTGTCGATACCAACGATGTTTGGGATGACGGCGACCGCGTGGGTATCACCATCCCTGCTGAGGCTATTCGTGTAATTTGTTAATATAAGGATAATGAAGAAATTGCAACATTTTTTCTCTTCACGTAAGAGTTGGGTTTTGCCTTATCTCATTTTTTCGGTCATATTCGTAATTATTCCGCTGTTGCTGATTGTAGTATATGCGTTTACCGATGATATGGGACATCTTACATTGGCCAATTTCAGTAAGTTTTTTGCTCATTCCGAATCGGTCAATACCTTTGTTTATTCTATTGGCATTGCTATTCTCACCACGTTGGGATGTATCTTGCTGGGATATCCGGTGGCATGGATTCTGAACAACTGCAAGAATCTGAGTTATTCACGCACGCTGATCATGCTGTTCATCCTTCCGATGTGGGTAAACATCCTAGTGCGTACGCTCGCTACGGTCGCCTTGTTCGACTTTTGCCGGCTGCCGCTGGGCGAAGGGGCTCTCATTTTCGGCATGATATACAATTTTATTCCCTTTATGATTTATCCTATTTACAATACGTTGCAGAAAATGGACAGAAGTTACATCGAGGCGGCACAGGATTTGGGAGCCAATTCTTTCCAAGTATTCTGGAAAGTTATTTTTCCATTGTCCATGCCGGGAGTAGTGAGCGGTATCATGATGGTATTCATGCCTACCATTTCGACCTTTGCCATTGCCGAACTGTTGACTATGAACAATATCAAACTTTTCGGAACAACCATACAGGAGAATATAAACAACAGCTTGTGGAACTATGGAGCTGCCCTTTCACTCATTATGTTGTTCCTGATTGCTGCAACATCCTTGTTCACTCCCGAGAATAAGGACGAGTCGGAGAGAGGAGGAGGCGTATGGTAAGAAGAATCATTGAGCAGATATATCTGTGGGTATTGCTGATATTGCTTTACGCACCTATCCTGATTATTGTCGTTTATTCGTTTACCGAGGCGAAAGTGCTGGGCAACTGGACTGGCTTTTCATTCAAGCTTTATGAGTCGTTGATGAATACCGGTGCACATCATTCGCTGATGAATGCGTGTATCAATACCATTGCCATAGCTTTGATTGCCGCTACTGTTTCCACGTTGTTGGGAAGCATTGCGGCCATTGGTATATTCAATTTGCGAACCCGTAGCCGGAAGGCCATGGGATTCATCAATACGATTCCTATCCTGAACGGTGATATCATAACCGGTATTTCCTTGTTCCTGCTTTTTGTTTCGCTGGGCATTACACAGGGATTTACTACCGTTGTGCTGGCTCATATTACGTTCTGTACGCCATACGTGGTGCTGAGTGTACTTCCTCGCTTGAAACAAATGAACCCAAACCTGTATGAAGCGGCACTCGACTTGGGGGCTACACCGATGCAGGCGCTCTGGAAAGTGATTATTCCCGAGATACGTCCGGGTATGATCAGCGGTTTTCTGCTGGCACTGACTATCTCGTTCGACGATTTTGCCGTAACCGTATTTACTATCGGTAATCAGGGACTGGAAACACTTTCTACTTATATCTATGCCGATGCACGTAAAGGGGGACTTACTCCGGAGCTTCGTCCGCTGTCTGCACTGACGTTTGTCGTTATATTGATATTGTTGATTATTATTAACCGTAGAGCTGGAAAGGCTCAGAAGAAATAAGGCTTTGCAGGAATAAAGCCATGTGTCGAAACGTAGAATGAAAAGATTATATCAAGTTATTGTGTGCCTGTGGACTTGTCTTGCCATGGCAGGCTGCTATAATGCTGACGAGTCGCGTCAGAATATACTGAAAGTGTATAACTGGGCCGACTATATTGGGGAAGGTGTGCTGGAGGATTTCCAGAAATATTACAAGGAGCAGACCGGAGAAGATATACGTATCGTGTATCAGACCTTCGATATCAATGAAATCATGCTTACCAAGATTGAAAAAGGACATGAGGATTTCGATGTGGTATGTCCTTCGGAATACATCATTGAACGTATGTTGCATAAGGGATTGCTGCTGCCTATCGATACGGTATTCGCACATTCTCCTAACTACATGAAAGGAATTTCTCCCTATATCCGCCGTCAGATAGATAAACTGGGTACAACGAAGAATCCCGCAAGCCGGTATGCAGTATGTTATATGTGGGGAACTGCCGGATTGCTGTACAATACGCAGTATGTTACTGCTCAGGATATGGAAACATGGGGTTGTCTGTGGGATAAACGCTTTGCAGGACGTATTCTGATGAAGGACGCTTATCGTGATGCTTATGGTACAGCTATGCTGTATGCACATCGCAAACAGCTTGCTGAAGGTACGGTTTCTGTTCCAGAATTGATGAACGATTATTCTCCTGCCGCCATGGATACGGTAGAAAAATACCTGAAACTGTTGAAACCGAATGTAGCGGGCTGGGAAGCCGACTTCGGAAAGGAGATGATGACCAAGGGGAAGGCGTGGATAAACATGACATGGAGCGGTGACGCACAGTGGGCTATCGAAGAAGCTGAGCTGGTAGGTGTAAATCTTGCTTATTCTATTCCGGAAGAAGGTAGTAATATCTGGTACGACGGATGGGTGATTCCCAAGTATGCCAAGAATGTAAAGGCTGCAAGTTATTTCATCAATTTCTTGTGCCGTCCCGATATTGCTTTACGAAATATGGAAGAAAACGGCTACGTCAGTGCAGTGGCGGCTCCTGAAATAATGGAGGCTTGTATCGATACAACACTGACCGAAACGGTGGATGCCAGCTATTTTTTCGGACCGGAAGGGCGTAATGTAAAATTGCGCAATACACAATATCCAGATATTTCCATCGTAAACCGCTGCTCCATGATACGCGATTTTGGCGACAAGACGGTAAATGTACTCGAGATATGGTCACGCATCAAAGGTGATAACCTGAACAGTGGCATTGTTATTCTGATTTTCGTAGTGGTAGCCGGGCTGAGTATCTGGCAGATACGCCGGCGGGTGCTGGCATACAAGCGCCGTCGGAAACAGCATCGCAAGCGTCGCCGCAGGTGATTATCCCTAAAAGAAATAGGAAACTCCCTATTGGCAAATAGAAAGTTTCCGTTGCAGGAGGATTTTTATCCTCCTATTCCTGTATCAGGAAATCAGAAAAATATTAGAATATGAAAACCAGAAAGTTTATATTACTGTTTTGCGTGATGCTTTGTACATGTTTGTTGCCGGCACATGCTTCCTCTTTGGGCGATATTCGCGTTAACGCTCGTTTTTTGACTGACCGGATGGCTTTCGAACTGAACTTGAATCAGAGCCAGTATAACGATTTGTTTGAAATTAACTTTGATTTTCTGAGTGGGGTAGATCCTTATCTGACCGGCATGGCCTGTGCTGATGCCGCTGCGCTTGATGCGTACTACCGGTATTTGGATGAAAGAAATGACGACTTGCGCTGGGTACTTTCCAGTTCGGCCTATACACGTTTTCTTGCGATAGAATATTTCTTCCGTCCGATTTATGCCATGAATAATGTGTGTTACCTGCGTGTGTACAAGGTATATCCCAACAGAAGTTTCTTTTATTTCGGGCGTCCCGTACACTATCTTACCTATTGCGGTGCGCATAGTCGCCGGTTCTATCGGAATACAGGCTTTTACCGGACTCACTTTACCGGTCGTTATCACCACCCCGTTTATAGGGGAAATTTCCACAGTCGTCCGGAATTCAGGAAACACGACTTTATAGCTCCTCGACCGGCCAAGAATCCGGGCTACCATTTCACTCCGGTTCGTCCTTCGAAACCGGGAGTTCCGGCACATCGTCCCGAGGCACGTCCGCCTTACCGTCCCGGATCAAGCGTGCGGCCTACTCCCAAACCCGCTCCCAAACCCGAGAAACGCCCGTCGAAAGTAGACCACAAACGGCCTGCTTATACGGGGAATGCTCGTCCGTCGCATCCGGGTGTTTCAAAACCTTCGGGCAAGGTTCCGAATCGGGTAACACGCCCCTCAAACACAGAGTCTAAGGGGAGTCGGAAACCGGTGCGCCCAAGTGGAAAAGAGAATAGAAAGCCGGTTAAACAAACAAAAGAAAAATCTTTCTTGCACAACATGTAAGTAAAGCTTATTTTTGCGGCAAATATCAATAAAGATATTATGAAAAGTCGAGTACTTAAACTGATTGCCGCAGGAATCGTATTGGTTGTGCTTGTGGCAGGAACAGGACTCTTTTTGTGTAGGGGAGTCCTGTTGCGGCATGTTGCCGGGAAAAAGCTGGAAACGGTGGAGCAAAATTACGGATTACAGATTGCCTATCGTGAACTGACTATGCCTTCTCTTTCTACAATCTGCATGAAGGGGCTGACTATTGTCCCTGAAAATCGGGATACCTTGCTGAGCCTTAATAAGGTGGAAGTTGACCTTAGTCTGCTTTCTTTATTGGGAGGAAAAATTTCAGTGCGTCAGGTTGATGTGGAAGGCATGGCACTTTCTTTTGTCAAGCAGGGAGTTGTTTCGAATTATGATTTCCTATTTCGCCGAAAGGCAGGACAAGAAGATCAGCCGGAAGTGGAAACAACCACACTGGGAGGATACGATGCACGGGTAAAGCAGACACTTCATCTGATATTTCGGATGCTGCCCGAAAACGGTGAATTGCAGGACTTGAATGTGACGGCACGCCGTGATTCTTTGCAGACCTGCTTTCATATTCCTGAACTTATTCTTACGAATAGTCAGTTTGCCTCCGCCATTCAGGTAGAAGAAGGTGTGATGCAAGGAGAATGGAAGGTCAGAGGTACACTGGCACGCAGCATGCGTCTGATAGAAGGCAGCATAGCTTCTGCCAATGAAGATGAAAAAGTGATGCTTCCATATATACGCCCTCATTACAATGCAACGGTAGCATTCGATTCCATTGCTTTTAAGTTGTCGGAACTTTCTTCGGGCTCTGCTCCGCTGACGCTGGAGGGAATGGCCTCTGTCGACGGACTGGAGGTCTATCATGCGGCACTTTCTCCCGATACCATCGATCTGGACAAGGGAAAACTGGAGTATACCTGCCATGTAGGCAATGACTATTTCGAACTGGACAGTGCGTCTACCGTGATATTCAACCGCCTGAATTTTCATCCTTACCTGCGGGCTGAGAAAGACCGCAAGTGGCATTATACGGCAAGCATCCATCGTCCGGCGTTTCCGGCAGAGGACTTGTTTGCTTCGTTGCCGAAAGGTTTGTTCCGCCATGTGCAGGGCATTCGCACATCGGGTAAACTGAGTTATGATTTGTTGCTCGACGTGAATTTCAATCATCTGGATAGTCTGAAATTTTCTTCCGACCTGCGCGGACATGGATTCCGTATCGAAAGTCTGGGAGGAAGCGAGCTTACCAAGATGAACGGTGAGTTTGAATATACCGCATACGAGAACGACCGGCCCGTAAGAACGTTTTTCATCGGTCCGTCGAATCCCAATTTCCGTCCGCTCGACCGTATTTCTCCTCTGCTTCAGATGGCAATTATGCAATCGGAAGACGGCGGATTCTATTATCATCAGGGCTTTCTTCCGGGCGCCATTCAGGAAGCGTTGTCTTACGATCTGAAGGTAGGCCGCTTTGCTCGCGGGGGAAGTACCATTACCATGCAGCTGGTAAAGAATGTCTTTCTGAACCGTCATAAGAACATTGCCCGCAAGCTGGAGGAGGCACTCATCGTCTGGCTGATAGAAAATCAGCATCTTACTTCGAAAGAGCGTATGTATGAAGTCTACCTGAACCTCGTAGAGTGGGGACCTTTGGTTTACGGAGCCTGCGAAGCTTCTCATTTTTATTTCGAGAAAGAGCCTTCCGACCTGACGGTAGAAGAAGCTATTTTTCTGGCTTCCATAGTACCCAAGCCTAAACATTTCCGTTCGGTGTTTAATGCCGATGCTACCCTGCGTGAGAATCAGGAAGGATATTTTCATTTGATTGCCAGACGATTATGTGCAAAAGGATTGCTTACCGAAGAGGAGGCTGCTGCCGTACGTCCGGAAATAACCGTAAAGGGGAAGGCAAAGGATATGATTTTGTACCCCGACAGTATCTGGTAATGTATCTCGTCTTACAGAATCAGTTCGTAATCGGCTACATCGAGCCATCGTCCGAACTTCATGCCTACTTCCTTGAAGGAAGAAACTTGTCTGAATCCTAAAGACGCATGGAAGTTGCAACTGGCAGTATTTTCGCTGGTGATACAGGCTATCAGGGCATGGACACCACGGCGTCTGCACTCGTCGGTGAGCCGTTGCATGAGTTGTCTGCCGATACCTTTTCCGGTAAATGCGGGTGAAAGGTATACGGTGGTTTCCAGTGTGCGGCTGTAGGCCTCCTTTTCTTTCCACGCATGTGCATAGCAATATCCTTCTACTTTCCCGTTTTCTTCGTATACAAAGTAGGGGTATCGCATTGAAATATCGGATATACGCTGTCGCATATCTTCTTTGGTAAGGAGATTTACATCGAAAGTACTTGTACTGTGTGCGATGTATTCATTGTAGATGGCTGCAACGTCGGAAGCATCGTGTAGAGTGACCGGTCTTATCATAGTGAGTGTATTTTGATTGTCTGAACACAAATATACACAATTCATGTGAGAACTTGCGGAGTTTTGAGGGCTTTCTTGAAGAAACAAGCAGAAAGTTGCCTGATTTTTTGTACGAAAAAAAATTTTTTTTGTACAAATTTTCAGAAAATGTCAGGACGTTTTTGGAAGAGTATCAAGATGGAATAAAAAAGACATCGGTCGAAAAACTGTAAAAAAACGACCGACGTCTTTTAAGTATCAGAAACTTTTCCCTTAGAAATTTCAGTCTTTGGTATAAATCATTGTTTCGGGTGCTCCCAAATAACAGTCTTTTAGTTTGCCGCAGTCTATTAGAATTTTTTCAAATACAATGCCGGCATTGAGTGGACGTATGCGCAGGGTATGTTTTCCTGCTGTTATTTTATGCTCGGTTTCTGATTCAATTATTGGATTTGCCTGCCATTCTCCCAGTTCTCCCCGATAGTTTCTATTAAAGTTGACTATTTGTTCTTTCCCTTCATCTATGCTGATTGCATAGCTCAATCCTTTGTTATGGTTGAAATTTAAGGTAGGAGCCAGTAACAGTTTGATTTTTATGTTATTATCTTTTTCGAATAAAATGTCATATTCCAGGTATAAATCCTGAGGGGTGACAGTTACAGGTTGCGTTGTTACACCGGAAAGTGTTTTCCCGAAATCGGGGATTGTTATCCAGTGCGCATGGTTTCCATCATTAGCCCTTGTATAGTGTTCTGCTTCCATCGAAACATATCCCTCTTTATCTGTAAAGGTATATGGACGTTTTGTCGGTTCTATTCGTTGGACTTCTGGTAGAATTTGTGTCGGAGGATTGTTCCATGATGTATAACCTATGTGTACCTGATCCATCATGTGATTCCATTTCCCGTTACTTATTTGGTGGTTGTAGTGTAACATAAGTAATGAATCACGTTTAAAACAGCTGATAACTCTATCGGCCCATATATTGGCTTCCGGATTATTTACTTTTGCCAGTCGGTTATTCATGGCTTGTGCATAATACATGTTGTACAGGTTGGCACATGCTTGTACCGGAAAATTTACCAGTTGTTCGTATGCGTTTCGGCAACTGTCAGGCATTACCTGTAGCAGATTGTCAGCGTCGCGTGCCAGAGCATTGTATTCATTGACAACTCTTTCCCATTCTCCATAATTGAAACTGTATGTCTGCATGCTAAGCATTTCGGGAGTTACCCGGCGGTTATATTTAGGATAAAGAGATAAAATGCGTGCCGCTTCTTTGGCATATGCTGTTCCAAATTGTTCTCGGCAGAATGTTTCGGTGTGTTCCTGCAAATTATTTGCCTGAAACTGGTCGGGATTCCAAGCCATATCCAAAAAGAAAGTGATCGGATATTCCATGGGTTTTAAGTCACCTACATTGACAATCCATAACTGACGTATGCCATATTCGTATGCCAGATGCATTTGTTCCCATATTCTTGGGATGGGACTGATGTTAATCCACTTCGAGTTTCGTGGTGCACCTACGTAGTCAAAATGATAGTACATGCCGTACCCTCCTTTACGGGGCTTTTCTGTCAAGTCGGGAAGTTTGCGCACGTTTCCCCAATTATCGTCACATAATAATAAAGTTACGTCATCAGGGACTTCCATGCCTTTATCATAATAATTTTGCACCTCTTTATAAAGAGCCCATACTTGTGGCGTATTTTCGGCAGCTTTTCCTGTTACATTCCGTATAATCTGGCGTTGGTCTTTTACTATTTTTTTCAGCAAGGCTATATTTTTCTTTTCATTGGGTGTATATTCATGCTCTTTTCCTTCTTCTCCTCCCATTGGGGCATCACCATCGCCCCGCATGCCTATAGTAACGACTTTTTCCCATTCTTTACCTGAGTTCGGGATAAGTTTAGAATAAGGCCAGTTGTTTTGAGTCCTCAATATAGTATCCTTGCAATGCATCCGGTTTGTTTTCAAAGAAACAA
>NZ_DBMACV010000005.1:0-72731 GCF_057861905.1 Phocaeicola sp.
ATTATTGTTTGTAATTCTTTGTAATTCAGCACTATAAAGTTACAACAATTTTCGCTAATCACCAAATTTACAAACACTTACAATTCGTCGAACTCACGTTATTTAGGCATCACACAGGCAAGTTTGAGTAGGATTCGGGCACAAATAAAATGACGTTTCAACCAACTGAGGATAGCAAGCGGTTTTGGTCTGCCCCAAACACAAACTTGCTATTTTTCCGTTGGTATTGTTTATAATCCCATGCCCTTACCTCTCCTAAGCGGTTCAACCGTCCTTTTAACGGATGAGAACAGCCTGCCAAACTGCTCCTTGAACCACTCTCCAATCACTTGCCCGTTGATGGCAAGTGCAAGCTTGGACTTGTCTTTCGGGTCTTTTACCACTTGGAAGCCTGCTTCCTCGGTCGTGAACTTCCGCCTGTGCTCTTCCGAATAGAGCTCGCCCTCGTAGAACAGCGGTTTGCCGCTGATGAGCGTGGCAGTCTGCCTTTCGTTGAAGCCGACTTTAAGGCAGAACTTCTCCATATACACCAGCTCTTGAAACAGCGGAAACCATTTCTTGGCTTTTTGGATAATGGATTTTAGGAATGACACTTCCTCTTGGTGTGCCGCTTTCTTGTCCGCCATTTCCCTGCGGTACTTGGCTTGCAGTTCCACCAATTGGCGGCTGTGTTCCTCCTGCTGCCGCTCCATCTGCTTTTGCAATAATTCGATACTCTCGTCACGGGCGGCAACCTCGCCTTGCAAGGTTCGGTTGTCGGCTTCCAACTCTTTCAGTCTGCCGCTACCCAAAAGAGAACCTACTTTTGCCACGAGTGCCGCTTTCGCCTCGGTCTTGGCGGCTTCCAGCTTCTCCGACTTGATTTCTTTTTTGACTTCGTCAAGTTCCTGCTTTGCCTGTTGGCGTTCGGTCTGCAACTGCTGCACGTTGGCTTCAAGCTCTCCCGTCTGCCGTTTCAGGTCACGGTAGTATTGGGCGGTGGTTGTGTGCCGTGCTTCCGAACCTCGTATGCCACGCTGCAATCCGTACTTCGCCATCGCTGCGGCGTAGCTGTCGTGGTAAGCGACAAGCCTTTCACGGGTCAGGAGGTCATCGGCACACAAACGCACGGCGTTGGCTTTCTTGCGGTAGGTGCGTTTGCTGTCCGCTTGTTTCTTCTTGGCTTTCCTGCGCTCTCCCGTCACTATCGGTACGACCGTTGCATGGATGTGCGGCGTGTGTTCGTCCATGTGCAGCACTGCCGAAACGGTGTTCTCCCTGCCGAATGTGCGGTGCAGCCATTGCAGGTTGTCATCGCACCATTCACCCAGCCTGCCTTCGTCCTGCACTCTCACCATATCTTCATGCGAACCCGAAAGCACGATGCGGATTGCCCGTACTTGGTCGGGAGTAATTTTTCGTCTGATGCCTGCCGTGTGGATGCGGTGGCTTATCGCTTCGGTGCGGTCTGCCACACCGTCGGGGAACTCCACCAGTTCACGGTTGAGATGGGTGCGTGTGGGGTCGGCGTTCTTGGGCATTGTTTTGCGTTCTATGTGGTCGGATGCGCCCGTGTCAGCCGACCCTTTCGCCTTGTTGATTTGGATGCTTATGTATCCCATGTTTGTTTCTTGTTTTTTTGGTTCTACAAATTGTTTGTCGGTATCCGTCCGCCTGCGGTCGTGCCGCACGGGGCAAACGGGGGTGTCCAGAGGGGTGTAACCCCGTTGGCTCATTGGGGTGTTTTTAGCATTAGCGTCAGCGGTGCGTGAAGAAAACGCCCTAATGAGCTATGGCTTTTCGTTCCCAAAAGCCTGCGGCGGTGTCGGCGATGATGTCGGCGGATGTTGGTCGCCCTTTTCTTTTTGCCAGCCTTGTATGATATTCTGTGCCGTTGTGCCGGCATGATTGCCTGTCGGCACAACAGCATACAGACAGGGATGGTGTTGCCGTTTCCCCTGCGGACTTGATAAGGGCTGAAATTCCGATGATTTGATGATTGGATAGTCTAATATACAGACAGCTAATGCAATAACCTTTCATCAGCGTTTCATCAAACCGCTCGCCAAAAGAAAAGCGATGAGCGGCGTTGTGTTGCCTTTCTCTTTTCATCAGCCCAATCCTTTTGTTGAGCGTTTGATGAGAATGTAAGTCGCTGTCATTCTTTATGTTTATATATGCTTTCATCATTTCATCAAAATATCAGAGTGTTTCCAACTGTTCCTTGCTTACCAGATAGTAGCGTCCAATCCTCCTGACGGGCGAGTAACGGCATTCACGGTTGTAGTCGTATTGGTAGGTGGTGTAGGAAAGCGAATTGGATGCAGGGGTAAGCTTCCAGCATTCCTGCACCACTTTCCGAACCTGCGACTTCTCCACCTTTACTTGCGAGCAGACGAGCAACGGGATAATATCATTGAGGCAAAAAGAAACAGAACTGACGCCCACGCTTGCCATGATGTCGAGCAGGAGTTCCGTCATTTCTATCTCCAAACGGTTGCGGTTGCTTCGGATAATCTTCCGCAGGGCTTCCGTCTCCAGCAGCTTCGGGTTGAACCACATTCGGCTTTCTTTTTCGGTGGATAGCTGCCGGTGTTGCAGGAAATGAAGAAAAGCGGGTATCTCCGCTTTCAGTTTTTGCAGGAAGTCGGTATCATCATTCCGTAGCGGCACAATCTTCCGCACCCAATAGCGTGTTTCACCTGCGTCAATGATAACGGGCAGATGCTCGTTGTTTGAGCACAACACGAACTTGGCGAAGAAGCCTATCTCGTCACGGTCTTTGCCTTTCGCCTCCACCTTGTAGGATAGTGTGGTGCTGAGGTTCTTCAACCGTTCGCTGTCCTCACGGCGGTTGAGCAGCACCTCGTCCACCATGATGAGCAGCTTGCCCGCCCAATCGGAATTGAACTGGCTGCGGAAGTCCTCGTTGGTGTTGAACGTCACGTTGTTCTGGAATACGGCTTTCAGGAAGTTCAGGAACGTGCTTTTGCCCGTATTCCTCTCTTCGGACACGAGCAACAGGATGGGCAGCTTCTGAACGGGATACAGATACAGCAGTTGCAGGTAGTCCATGCCCAACCCGTACTGTTCGCCGAAGATGTGTTCCACCAACGAGCGAATGCAGGGGAAATCGCCCGGCACGGGAACATGGCTTATCGGCTCGTAGAGGTTGAGGAACTTGCCGACTACGGGCTGGTAGCCTACATGGTCGGGTACGGTGCAGAAGCCGTCATACTTCGGGATGCCCGCCATGTAGTCCTTGCCGTAGTCCTGTCGCAGGGTCTCGGCGTTCCATGCGATGCGTCTCCTCACATAGCCGCCGTCAATGCGGGCTGGTTCACAATCTTGTAGAGCGTGGTGCCTACACGGATAAATTCTTCTTTCTTTTCCATGTTTCAAATATAGGTTTTAGTGCCGCCGACACCTTGTCGGCAGGTGGATTAAACATGGTTGCAAAGCTACGGCAGGACGGCTAAAACCTTGATATGTAAAACTATGCAGAACGGCGCAAAAGAAACCGACGGATAAGAAAATGCAGTAAGATGGACAATATCAGTCATCAAAAGGCGAAAAGAAAAAGCCCGAAGAAGCGGAAAATGGTACTTCTTCGGGCAGACTTGGATTGTGTGAGTGCATGGGCGTAGTGACACGCAACCGCACTCGCTAACACTTACACGATATGCTGTTACCTAACGAAAGCCAAAGCATTTGTCTGTCTTTTCGCAAGCACAGCCTTTCCAGCAAGACATTACGCACTCTTGCGGCATTGGATGTGTTGATACGGAAAGCCAGTGCCATTACCATTGGCAGCGCATACACTTCCAAATAATAACCGTTTGGCAGCCTGATGCGCCTTTCCACTTCGCAAGATTGCAACACTCCGCTCCTATACACGGCTCGGACAGCGGCACGGAGTGTCGGGGCGATTACATCAAACAGCGTTACCAACTCCATTTCGCTCATCCACACATTGGCTATATCGGACGGTACGGCAACCCTGCCGCTTCCGTCCATCGTGATTGTTGCCCGTTTCATATCCCTGCCACCTTGATGTTACCGAATGACTTGCTCAACTTGTCGCCCAGCATCGTGAGGTCGTTATCCAGCTTCTCCACGGTTATCTTCGCATAGATTTGGGTCGTTTCGATGTTCGTATGTCCCAAAATGCGGCTTACGCTCTCTATCGGCATACCCTTGCAGAGAGCCAGGGTTGCGAATCCATGACGTGAGCAATGGAAGCTGATGTCCTTATTCACGCCGCATTCCCGTATCATCTTCTTCAACGGTTTGCAGATTGACCAATAGTTCAGATTAGGGAATACCAAGTCGTTTTCTTGGAACGGTCGGTAACGCTCGATTATCTGCAAGGGGATGTCCAGCAGCTTTACTTGGAAAGGTACGCCCGTCTTGTGACGCTTGGAGATAATCCATTTCTCGCCGTTCACCTCCACGATTCGGTCGTTGGTCAGTTCCTTGATGTCCACGAAAGAAAGGGCGGTGAAGCTCGCAAACACGAACAGGTCACGGATGTATGCCAGCTTCGGGTCTGCGAACTCGTGCGTCATTACCGCCTTCAACTCATCCTCCGTCAAAAACTCACGCTCCTTGACATTCGGGCTGATATGGAACTGCGCAAACGGGTTTCTCGGTATCAGACCGTTGAAGTGCGCACACATCACCACACCTTTCAGCCACATGCACTTTTCCCATATCGTGCCGTTGCGCAATCCCGCTTCCGTGGAGAGATAGACCGCAAACTCCTTGATGAAGTCGGGCGTAAGCTCCAGCATCGACATGTCGCTGCGCTTGTAGAACGACTTGATGAACGCCGCCACATAGTTCCTTGCCACTACCCTTGACTGGTAAGTCGCCAGTTTCCTGTCCTTGCCGACACGCTTCTTGAACACCTCGTTCTCACGGTCGAAGGCTTTGAGCAGCGTTTCATACTCGCCGCCTATGCCCTGATAGGCGTTGCGTACCATCTCTGCCGTCACAAACGCCTCACGGTCGGATATGCGCTGGTAGTGCTTGATGATTTGCGCCTTGATGTTGTCAAGCGCAAGGTTCGTTTCCCTTGCCTCCAAACTCTTGCCTTTGGCACGGTTGCCCTTTGCATCCCAAAGTTCTTTTGAGATGCTCCGCTTGCAACTGAACTGCGCCACCGTTCCGTTGATTGTAACCCGTCCCATGATGGGGACAGTTCCATTCTTCTCCTTGCTGCCGTTCGCATAGAACAGCACGCGAAATGTGCTCCTTGTCATACTCGTTCTTTTTTGGTTGCAAAACTATAAATCAACGAGTTAAACCTTGACAAGCAAACCTACGCAGAGCGGCGCAAACGGAACGGTGACTGTTAAATCTGCATTTCTGACGGGTAACGATTAGGAAACCGTTCTCTTTCTCCAATCCGCTTTGAAACGCTATTCAGCCCTTTATCCAACTTCCGCGATTTTCTCCTAACTACTTAATTCACAGATTACATTGCGTTAATCTGCCGAATTTTGGAGGTTTTTCCATAGATTTTCCGTAACTTTATCCTTGGTAATCATTGTTGTTAATTTGTAATTAATTGTTTGTCAGACTTAAATATACAAAATAATTCGGTGATTACCAACTTTTAAAGATACTTTCTTATCCCGAACTCACGTATAAAATGAACGAATGTATAAATCTACTATCAAAAAATGAAAAGCATGAAAGTAAAAAACAAAATTTACCTGCTGGCAAGTTGTACTTTACTTGCCGGAAACATGTGGGCACAGAACATCTGCATTTCTACTCCCCAAACATCACTCGTGCTGAACGCACCGACCGGCGGAGAACTGAAATATCTTTACTATGGAAGCAAACTGAGCGAAACTGATTTGCAAAACATCAACGAAGCAAAGAATTGCGATCATACAGCTTATCCGGTATATGGAATGAACTGCCCAAGTGAAACAGCATTGTCCGTCAGGCATGCAGACGGAAACATGTCAACCCAAATGGAAATTGTCGGTGTCGATACGGATAAAGATGCTCAGAGTACCCTCACCACTGTCCGCCTGAAAGACAAAGTCTATCCTTTTTATATAAATGTATGCTACAAAGCTTACACAAATGTCGACATGATAGAAACCTGGACGGAAATAAGCCACTCCGAAAAAAAGCCGGTTTGCCTGACTCAGTTTGCATCGGCTTACCTGCCTATCCGCCGAGGAAACGTATGGCTTTCGCACCTTTCCGGATCATGGGCCAACGAAGGACAACTTACACAAGAACCTCTTCAACCGGGCATGACAATCATCAAGAACAAAGATGGAGCGCGTAACTCGCATACCTCACATGCCGAAGTGATGTTCTCACTCGATGGAACGCCACAGGAAAATAGAGGTAGGGTTATCGGAGCAGCACTTTGCTACACAGGCAATTATAAATTGAGAATCGATACTGACGACAGCGACTATCATCAGTTCTATGCGGGCATCAACGAAGAGAACTCGTCGTACACACTTTCCAAGAAAGAAATATTCCGTACACCTGCCGTTGCCTTAACCTACACCGACGAAGGTCTGAGCGGAGCGAGCCGCAATTTCCATAAATGGGGAAGAATGTACAAACTGGCTCATGGGAACAAGGTACGCGATATTCTGCTGAATAGCTGGGAAGGAGTATATTTCGACATCAACCAGCAGGGCATGGACCAGATGATGGGCGACATTGCTTCGATGGGTGGTGAACTTTTTGTGATGGACGACGGCTGGTTTGGCGACAAATATCCGCGCAAGAACGACAGTTCTTCACTGGGCGACTGGGTGGTAGACAAGGACAAACTTCCCGAAGGTATCGAGGGGTTGATAAGAGATGCCAAGAAGCACGGCATCAAATTCGGTATCTGGATTGAACCGGAAATGGCGAACACTACCAGCGAACTGTATGAAAAGCATCCGGAATGGATACTGAAAGCTCCGCAGCGTGATCCGGTTCTGGGACGTGGAGGTACGCAGGTGGTACTCGATCTTGCCAATCCGGAGGTACAGGATTTCGTATTCAAGGTAGTAGACGACCTGATGACACAGCATCCCGGCCTCGCTTATATTAAGTGGGATGCCAATATGCCTATCATGAATCACGGCTCCAACTATCTGACAGCCGATAATCAGAGTCACATGTATATTGAATATCACCGGGGATTCGAGAAAGTGTGCCAGCGTATCCGCGCCAAATATCCGGACTTAACCATTCAGGCTTGTGCCAGTGGCGGCGGTCGCGCCAACTACGGTTACCTGCCTTATTTCGATGAATTCTGGGTAAGCGACAATACAGATGCCCTGCAACGTGTATACATGCAGTGGGGAACCTCTTATTTCTTCCCTGCTATCGCCATGGCTTCGCACATCAGTGCGGCACCCAATCACCAGACTTTCCGTACCATTCCACTGAAGTACCGCATCGATGTGGCGATGAGCGGACGACTGGGCATGGAAATCCAGCCTAAAAACATGACCGACGAGGAAAAGGATTTGTGCCGCAAGGCTATCGCCGACTACAAAAAGATTCGTCCTATCGTACAACTGGGAGATATCTATCGCCTGGTTTCTCCTTACGACCATCAAGGAGTAGCTTCATTGATGTACACCAGTCCTGAAAAGGACAAGGCAGTGTTCTACTGGTGGAAGACCGAACATTTCGTCAACCAGCACTTGCCTCGTGTTACAATGGCGGGACTCGATCCTGAAAAGACCTACCGCATTACGGAATTGAACCGGATAGACAGCCAACCACTTGCCTTCGAAGGGAAGACATATAGTGGAGCTTACCTGATGAAAAACGGTCTGGAAATACCTTATAACCATATTGTAGACTATCACAAACAGAACGATTACTCCAGCCGCGTATTATATCTGGAGGAAGTGAAGTAAGTTTCTCCAAAGGTTCCTTGATTATCAATGACAAAGAAACAATATTCCAACAATTATCATGACACTTATAAAGTCTGAAGTTAACAAATAATATTATGACACCTTCTATCTATTCGCCTGCTTCAGAGCGGTATAACTGCAACATGCAATACCGCCGCTGTGGAAAAAGTGGTATTCTTCTACCCGAAATATCCTTGGGACTCTGGCATAATTTTGGCGACGTGAATACTTTTTCAAATTCACAGGCCATGGCACACTATGCTTTCGATCACGGTATCACACATTTCGATTTAGCCAACAATTACGGCCCTTCCTATGGTTCTGCCGAAGAAACCTTCGGGCTCCTTATGAAAAAATCGTTCATGCCTTACCGCGACGAACTTTTCATATCTACCAAAGCCGGACACGATATGTGGCCCGGTCCTTATGGAGAATGGAATTCTCGCAAGAATCTGATGGCCAGCCTCAACCAAAGTCTCAAGCGAATGAATCTGGATTACGTAGATATTTTCTACAGCCATCGTTACGACCCCAATACACCACTTGAAGAAACAATGCAGACTCTCGTAGATATTGTACGCCAAGGAAAAGCACTTTATGTGGGAATATCCAAATATCCCAAGGAAGCTGCTGATAAAGCTTACCGTTATCTCGAAGAGCGCGATGTACATTGTCTGCTTTATCAGGGACGTTACAACCTTTTCAACCGCGAACCTGAGCAAGAAGGTATTTTACAACAGGCTTATCAAAACGGAACAGGCTTCATAGCTTTCTCTCCATTGGCGCAAGGACTACTTACCGACCGGTATCTGAACGGAATTCCCGAAGGATCACGTATGTCGCACAACGGCTCCCTGAAAAAAGAATCATTGACCGAACAGATGCTGCAACGCATCAGATTGCTGAACGAAATAGCCTGTCGCCGCGGACAGACTCTGGCAGAAATGGCCCTGGCATGGTTACTAAAAGACGAATCTGTAACTTCAGTCATCATCGGTTCCAGTTCGGTAGAGCAACTGTCCAACAATCTGAAAGCACTGAACAACACCAGATTCACTACAGAAGAGCTGGAAGAAATAAACCATATCTGCCTGAGGTAAACAACAATTGAACGACATATATACATAGATAAACTTTAAAAGATAAAAAAATGAAAAACTTATCATTCAAAAGATATCTGCCCGGCATTCTGTTATTTACAGGAATCTTTACTGCTTCGGGCCAACAATATCAACTTAATTCACCCAATGGCAAATTGCTTCTCACGGTAAATGCGGAACAAAACCTCAACTGGCAAATAGAGCACGATGGCACTACCGTACTGCAACCTTCGGCTATTGCTCTCGAAGGAAAGGATGAAAAAGGAAAGACTCTTATTCACATGGGGAATGACATTAAAGTAATAAACGAAAGCCGAAAATCAGTCAATACCTCTTTTCAGACTCCATTTTATAAAAAAGCTGAAGTAAAAGACATATACAATCAGTTTATTCTGAAATGTCGCGGAGGTTACAGTATTGAATTCCGCGCTTATGACAATGGAGCTGCCTATCGCCTTATATCAGAGATACGAAAACCTTACCGGGTTACCAGCGAAACAGCCGAATTCAACTTTGATAAAGACTATAAAGCGCTGGTACCTTACGTCAATGACCAGAGAAGCGGAGAACGTTACTGTTTTTCATTCGAATCATTTTATACTCCAGTCCGACTCTCGGAAATGCCAGACGATTCTCTGTCCATTAATCCACTGATGGTGGAACTGGAAAACGGAAAGAAAGCGGTTATCATGGATGCTGGAGTAGAGAATTATCCAGGAATGTTTCTGAGTGTAAATACACAAAATCGACAAGGCGTACAAGCGAAGTTTGCCCCTTACCCTCTAAAAGAAACAATTGGAGGATATAATTGTTTGAATCTTATTCCTACTCGACGTGCTGATTATATCGCCCGAATCGAAAATCACTTCAGTCTGCCTTGGCGCGTGGTACTGGTAACCGACAAAGATACTCAACTCCTTGATAACGATATAGCACAATGTCTGGCACCAGAATGCCGAATCACTGATACTTCATGGATAAAACCGGGAAAATCAGCCTGGGAATGGTGGAACGCATGCAACCTGACTGGAGTAAGTTTTAAATCGGGAATAAATACAGCAACCTACAAGGCTTATATCGACTTTGCTGCAGCCAATCGTCTGGAATACATCATTATCGATGAAGGCTGGAGTGGAAATGAATCGCTTACGCAAGATTTGAATCCCGACATCGACCTGAAAGAGCTGATAGCCTATTCCAATGCCAATAATATAGGTATTATTCTGTGGTCCAGCTGGAGAAATGCTATGAAAGACACTGAGAAGAACTTTGCCTACTACGAAGCAATGGGTATAAAAGGCTTCAAGATTGATTTCTTCGACCGTGACGACCAACCACTTATGAAATCAGTTTATGACATAGCCGCATGTGCCGCTCGCCACAAGTTAGTGCTCGACTTGCACGGATTACGTCCTACCGGAGTACAGCGCGCTTACCCCAATATTCTAAACTTTGAAGGAGTAAAGGGACTGGAAAATGCAAAATGGGAACCAATCATAAACGGCGCACCACTCAACGACTTTCCACGCTACGCAGTGACAGCTCCGTATCTGCGTATGCTTGTGGGGCCAATGGACTATACACCAGGAGCTATGATGAATGCCAGCCGCAGTGAATTCCGTACCAGCAATGACCGCCCCATGAGTATGGGAACGCGCGTACATCAAATGGCTATGTACACTATATTCGAAGCACCACTCCAAATGCTGGCCGACAGCCCAAGCCGCTACATGAAAGAAAAGGAATGTACCGACTTCATAGCACAGGTCCCCACCACATTCGATGAAACCATAGCACTGACAGGAACGATAGGAGAATACATCGTACTGGCTCGACGCAAAGGCAATGTATGGTATGTAGCCGCCATGACTAACTGGACACCGCGAAATTATACACTCGACTTTTCTTTTTTGGGAAAAGGTTCTTATCAGGCCGAGATATTTGCCGATGGCATAAATGCAGACCGTGAGGCTACCGACTACAAGAAAACAGTCCGGACCATCTCAGCATCCGACAAACTGGAAATCCAGATGGCTCCCGGAGGAGGATGGACTGCACGAATCACTGCGAGATAAAAAGCGAAAAAGCCCTAATAAATGGAATGTACCGAAAACAAATAAGGAATTACAGATTCAGAACAAAGCCTGTCCAAATCACTCTAAAGTGTACTTACGCAATAGAAAATTTGGACAGGCTTTATTTTTAAGAAACAATAAATTGTTCTGCCCAATAAAAAAATGGTTCATAAATAAAGAAGTCAGACTCCCTTTCATGAACCATTTTGTCCTTAATTATTAAATAAGATATAACTCAAAATACTCCTTTATTCCCAGTCGTCTGTACGGAACGGATACAAAGGCAATTCACGCAGATTGGCTACATTTCCCGACTGGAAGTCGCGGAAACAATAGCGTACGGCAACCGGCTGTGCTACCTTATCACAGGTAACTTTAATCTGCAAGTTATTGAAAACTTCGGCCTTTGCCGGATAAAAGACCTTATCACTTCCGGCTACTTCGAAACCTTCCATGCCCGACAAGCGGTTAAAGCCTTCTTCTGCATGGTCGAACGACAAGATAACGGCACCGTCTTTTACTTCCATCGACTTATAAACCGGTCCGTAAGCTTCTATGCCCGGCACATGATACGTCTTGCTCAACGCCATATAAGCCAGACGTTTTCCTACATCTGACTTGTTCTTGGGATGAACATTCTTTATTTCATAAGGCTGTACCAGATCGTTTGTCGAAATCATTCCACTGTTCGAAATAATAGACTGTGCTTTGAACTGTGCCTCACGCAAATATGCACATCCGGTAGTTTCCGTAGAATTGAAAGGAGCAATCTCTACATAATAGAACGGCAGTTCACCCAGTCCCCATTCTTTACGCCAAAGTTCCACCATGGTCTTCAAGCGTTCGGCATACGTCTTGTGCTTGCCCACGTTCGATTCTCCCTGATACCACAAGAACCCTTTGATGGTATAATTCTGCAAAGGCTTCAGCATGCCGTTGTACATCAGCGTCGGGCTCAGGTAATGCCACCAGTCGTGTCCGTCTTCCTTACGGATATCACGCTTGAGGTCAATATCGGGATACTGCGAAACAATCTCACGGGGCAACCATCCTTCTACCATCGAACCACCCCAGCTACAATTGATGATACCGATTGGAATATCCAGTACCTGATTCATCATCATGGCAAAATTGAAGGCTGTTGCACTAAAGGCAGGAGCATTTTCCGGATTGCTCACCTTCCAACTTCCCTTACATTCGTCGACAGGCTGCAACTGTCCGTTCTTTTCGACTGTAGCCACACGGATTCCTTTCCACTTCGATGCTGTAGCTATCGTTTCATTGGCTCCGGCTATCGGACAATTCCAGAAACCACGTAGAGGCATTTCCATATTCGATTGTCCGGAACAGAACCAAACCTCCCCTACCAGCACGTTGTTCAGTTTCACTTCCTCCCCATCGGAGATAGAAATCGTATAGGTCTGATAGCTTGCAGTAGGTGTCTGAATCTTAGCTATCCACTTGCCATCGGCCCCGGCTTTCACCTTATAGGCTTCATTATTCCACGACGGACGGATAGTTACTTCGGCATTTGCATCAGCTTTTCCCCACAGACAAGCTTCCGTCTGCTGCTGCAATACCATATTGTCACTCATAATATCGGGTAAAGTGACCTTTGCCCATGCTCCGGCTTGCATCGTCATCAACAAGCAAGCACTTACAATCCATTTCTTCATTTTCATAATATTTTAAAGTCCACTATTCATTACCACTTCATGAGTTTCTTAAGATAAGCAGTCAGCTCGGATGCCATCTTCTGCTGCTGCCGCATAGATGGATGATAACTGGCCCCCATTCCCAATGAGCCCGTCTGCGGTGACATATCAAAACGATATACTTCTTTATCTCCGTCTTTGTTCATTTCGCCGGCAACCGTATCCATTGCTTTCTTTAAATCACTCAGTGCCTGACTGTCCGTCATAGATCCGCTCAACAAAACCAACTTGGCTTTTGGATAAATAGAACGGAGTTTTTTCATAAAACGACGATACCCATCGGTCAGCAAATCCATGTCATAATCATTCAAACTGATATCGTTTGTTCCCAAGTTGATACACACTACATCGGGAGTATACAGAGCATGGTTCCATAGTTCGGTAGAATCTGTAAAAAGTACCTGTTCGTACATGGCAGGCATACAGTCTTTGCTACCCGAACGAGGTCCGGCATAATTACGATATATCCCTATTCCTGAACGAGCCACTACAAGATGTTGTGCTTTCAGTGCCCGTGCTGTACGAGCCGCATAGGTATAAAAATGATTTTCGGTGTCATAAGTAAACGGATCCTTCGGGTTCTCCGATTCTACTCCATACCCGCAAGTGATGGAGTTTCCGATAAATTCAATCCGACGTTCAGGCAACACCGGAGCCTCTCCAAGCTGACATCCGTTGTCCAAATAAAAACCTTTAAATGCAGGTTTCAATTCATATCCCTCTATAGCATACATAATCCGTACGCTATGAAGCCCTTCGGGAAGTCCTTCTGCCAAGGTCTGTATCGAATCGTTCTCTGAAAAATTGATTCGGTACGGCAAATTATCATCAATCTCCACCATGAAAGCTCCACTTCCGGGCTTCACTTTCATCTGCAGAGAAGTCCCTTCAAAATTGGCAAAAATGCTGACTCCCGGATAAGTAAAACGGACTGTATGGGGAATGGTTTTACTGATTCTCCCCATATAAACAATATGTGAATCATCGGAAGAAATAAATTCTTTATCTCCCTGACGAGTTTCTGCAGAAACAGGAAAAGATAATCCGGCTATTATACCAAATACAAATAAACCGGACAGACAGTTCTTATTTTTCATATATCATAGTATTTTTTGCAAATATAGTATATCTACACGAAGAAGGGTTGATACTTTTTTATCAAAAATCAGCGTTTTTACATAAGTTTTTTCCAAAAAAGGTTCTCTTTACTTTAACAAATCATGTAGATAGCCCCCAAATCCACACAATTCGTTCACAAGAAATCTTCCAAAATATTTGATTACGCCAATGATTAATCCTACCTTTGCACGCACATAACGAAAAAGCGTTTTGTAATCCTCATCGGAGGGCAAGAAAAAGCCGGATAAGATGACTGGGTAAAACCAATCAACTTATCCGGCTTTTTTAATTTATCAAATCAGAGTGTTTATCAGAAAAATATGAAAGAGCTTGATCTGACACAAGGAAATGTTTCAAAAGTACTGTTCCAGTTTGCCATACCTTATCTATTGGCCAATGTATTGCAAGCCTTATACGGTGGTGCCGATTTATTTGTCGTAGGACAATTTGACGACGCGGCAAGCGTAGCCGGAGTAGCAATAGGCAGTCAGGTGATGCAAACCATTACAGGTATCATCCTTGGACTGACTACCGGAGTGACTGTTCTCATCGGCATAGCTACCGGAGCACGCAATTACAAAGAATCAGCTTCCATTATAGGTTCGTCGGTATGGTTGTTTGCCATCACAGGAATCCTGCTCACACTATTGATGACTATCCTGCATAATCCCATAGCCCGCATCATGCATACCCCGGCCGAAGCCATGCACGATACAGAAATGTATCTACTAATCTGCTCACTGGGCATCCCTTTTATTATAGGTTATAACGTTGTCTGCGGAATTCTACGCGGACTCGGCGATTCTCGCACACCACTTTATTTCGTAGCATTGGCCTGTATGGTCAATGTTATACTCGACTTTGCTCTGGTAGGAGGTCTGCACATGCGTGCGGCAGGAGCGGCAATTGCCACCATCTCCTCACAAGGAATCAGTTTCCTGACTGCCCTATGGTTCCTGCATCGCCGAGGTTTCAGCTTTCCATTTACCCGACGTGACATCCGCCTGAACGGAAATCTGTCACAACGAGTCGTATTGCTGGGAGCTCCCATCGCCCTGCAAGATGCACTAATCAACATTTCCTTCCTGATTATTACAATCATCGTCAATCAAATGGGTGTCATCGCATCGGCAGCATTAGGAGTAGTCGAAAAAATCATCGTGTTTGCCATGTTGCCTCCCGTAGCCATTTCATCGGCCGTTGCCGCCATGACTGCACAAAATTATGGTGCCGGCCTTATCCATCGTATGAACCAATGCCTGCGTTCAGGTATCGCAATGGCATTAGTCTTCGGTATTTCAGTATGTGCCTACTCACAATTTCTGCCGGAAACTCTTGTAAGAATCTTTACAGACGATGAATCCGTAGTCGCCATGGGAGCAACCTATTTGCGGGGATACAGCATCGACTGTATCATCGTCAGTTTCGTGTTTTGCATAAATTCTTATTTCAGCGGACAAGGCAACTCATGGTTCCCGATGATTCACAGTCTTATAGCTACATTTCTCTTCCGTATACCTCTATCGTGGGCCTTCAGTCATATCGATCCGACAAGCCTTTTCTGGATGGGATATGCCCCGCCACTCTCCACAACGGTATCGTTACTGATATGTTTAGGATATCTCTTGTGGTGGAGGAAAAAATTAAAACAAAAACAATCACCGCTCAAACAATAATACTATTTTTCAATGTTTTAAATGAACAATTAATGCTATCTTGCGTATATATAAATAAGGACCAAAAGAAAAACATTTTATAGTTATGAAAAAATTCAACGCAACTGCTATCATACTTTTCAGTTCTCTGTTCTTCCTGAACTCGTGTAACCAGACAGAGGATGTTTTAATCAGTCAAGACAACTGTTTTTCGTTAACCTGTTTTCAGACGGGATGGACAGAAGATAGCTCCAGAGAACAAACACGTGTCGTGACAGACAGTGAAGGAAAAGGTTCCTTTGTAGAAAATGACTGCATTGAAATTCAAATCAAGTCTGAAGCAAAAACCACCACAACTCAGCTAACTTATGCTGGCGGACAATGGACTCCCAATCTGCAACGCAGTGACTATGGACAAGGAGAACTTTACCTTACGGGCATTTTCCCCATACTTCCACAGTATGAAGGCGATGCATCAGTAAGAAAAATCAGCTTGCCTGTCCAACAGCATGATAAACAGAATTATGCGGCAGCAGATATTTTATTCGGAAGCACCACCGTCGATGCCAGCAGCACTTCTGCCGTCATGCAGTTTCGCCATGCACTGCACCGGATTTTTATAAACTTGAAAGGGTCTGTACCTGATGATCTGAAAATAGAAATACGAAGTCGTACTGAAGGAAAAATTTCTATCGCAAGCGGAAATGTAACTTTAACAGAAGAGGCAGAACCGACTTATACATGGATCACTCCTCAACAAGAAACGTCGAATATCTACACAGCAATTATTCTTCCTCAAGAAGCAGAGGCATATCGTAACGGCGACGGACTTATCCGCCTGACAAGTGAGGGGAAAAGTGTAACATATCCACTCAATTCTGATATCGAAAGTTTCTCTCCCGGCATGCAGACAACTTTCAACCTGACACTAAAGTCTGATGAAACAGGAGGAAGTGCCGACATGGATTTCTGCAACCAAACTTATTGGGTATACGGAATTACATCCCCAGACTTCCACGGCAAGGAAAATATTCAATCGTATACCGTAGACGTAAGCTCTTTTCCTGAAGGAGAATGGATGCGCTACGCTTACGAAAAGCTGGGACTTCCAAATGAAGAAAACTACCTGACCTGGAAGGAGGGCTGTGGATGGTACGATTGCAACAAGACATTCCAGTATATCGGCGACAGAAATATGTGCTGGGCTGCAACAGCTTCCAACCTTATTCACTGGTGGCTGGAGCACAACCGAAAATACATCGAAGCATACGAAGCTAAATATGGAGGGGATCCTTGCCCTATGGGATATCGTAAAATGACAGAAAAAGACCAGAATCATAGCGAAGTCTTTAATTTTTTCAAAGCTTCTTTTCCTAATCAAGGAAGCTGGGATACAGGAGGCGTAAACTGGTTTATCAACGGAAACAAGCAGAACCTGACATATTGCTACAATGAAAATTTTGAAGGATTCTTCTCTAAAGTATTTTCCAAAAATGATGCAGTTGCAACCGAAACCCGTAACTTATCGAAGGAAAATTTTAATTTATGGATGAAAAATGCTTTTCGTACCAACAAGGCTATTGGATTCTCGGCTAACGGTTTTGTCGGTCCTAATGGCAGCCGACATTCAATGACTATCTGGGGAGCCGAATTCGATGCTGAAGGCAACGTAGCATTTTTATATTTCTGTGACAATAACTATGGAGAAGAAGAACCTAATCATGCTTCCATGAGAAGATTTAAGGTAAAATACAAAGAAAATACAACTCAGGGAACGTATCTTACTCCGCTGGATTATAATGACGGTACTCAACCCAAGGCACAAGCCGTGATTGGGTCGCTTACCCTCGTCGATCTACGACTCGATATCTGGAAGGCAGCCTTCCCTGACGTAAAATAGAGGAGAATTGACCGCTATAACAACATATCCGCCATTGATGGTTTCTATTGACCTCAATGGCGGATACTGTTTTTATATAGAACTTCATCGATGAAGTTCATACTTTATAAATTACGATCAAGCAAAAGAGCCAGCGGATAAATATACTTATTATAAATCTTTAGTTTTTCCAAATCTACCCTATTGCCAGCATAAGGATTATTAGCCTCATTATAAAAAAAGATGTCGGTCACATCTCCATTCCGAACAATACGGTCGCCCAACTGAGGTATATCCTCTACATCAAAGTTTTCCAAAGGGAGCATATCTACCCGGCAGGGTATGTCATTACCCAGCAAATTCATGTTATGATTGAAAAGGACAAAACCTCTTCGTTTGAAGTCCAGACGTATACCGTAAGGACGTCCCGTCAAAAAAGCGTCGGCCGCTTTTACCATATAATTTTCCATATTTGCTTTGCTATTCAAAAGGCAGTGCAAAATTAGGACTTTTTCGAATAAACCAAAAACAAGCTAACATATTTTTACGAACAAAGAGACGTTAAAATCTCACACCGCACAAACATTAGATTGTTCATATGCAGTAATGCAGCATCACCTTAAAAATGAGAATAAAAGCTATCGAATATATCTTGACACGAACGTGATATGGCCTCATCACAAACGTGACGATACCAAAGCACGAAGGTGTCAATATCTCATCACGAACGTGTCAAGCTAAAAACAAAACCTACTTCTACTTAAAATCATTTCTATATTTTTCACTACATACCGTTACAATAATCAGACGTCAATTTTTCTGTAACGATTTGGTAACGGAACTTTGTCCGAAGTGGGCTGTTTGATGTCCTTGGATTGGCACTTACAGGACATAAAAAAAGCCCACAATTCATTGAAATTGTGGACTTTGTCGCTTTCAGGCTCTCAGTTGTCCTTGAGCCTCAGCGGTGCGTACGGGACTCGAACCCGTGACCCCATGCGTGACAGGCATGTATTCTAACCAACTGAACTAACGCACCATTAAATTTTTGTTTTTATTGCTTTCTCTCTCGATTGCGGATGCAAAGGTACAACTTTTTTCTTAACTTGCAATAGCCCGCATTCAAATTCTTCATTTTCCATTATTATATTTTTTACATAAAGGTTAAATATCACACACCTTTTTAGAAAGACTTGTTACACACAAAGCTTATTAACGAACTTTCTGTTATAAATAATAGGAAGTTCACAATAATTCGTTACTTTTGCAAAAACTACAAATTAAACAAAAAAGGATGAATGTAGCTATTATAAAATACAATGCCGGCAATATCTTCTCTGTCGACTATGCATTGCGTCGCTTGGGGATAGAGCCCATTATTACTGCAGATAAAGAAATTCTACAAAAAGCAGATAAGATAATCTTCCCAGGCGTAGGAGAAGCCCGAAACACTATGCATTATCTAAAGGAGAACCAACTCGATATTCTCATTAAAGACTTGAAGCAACCCGTATTAGGTATTTGCCTGGGCATGCAGCTTATGTGTAGCCACTCTGAAGAGGGAGATGTAGACTGTTTGGGCATATTCGATGCAGAAGTAAAACGCTTCCATTCTTGGCAGCATGAAGACAAGGTCCCTCACATGGGATGGAATACCATTACTCACCTCCAGAGTAAATTATTCGAAGGCTTAGGCAATGAGGAATTTGTCTACTTTGTGCATAGTTATTACGTTCCTTTAAACGAATGTACCGCAGCCCAGACCGACTATATTCTGCCTTACAGTTCGGCATTGCACAAAGATAATTTTTATGCCACACAATTTCATCCTGAAAAAAGCGGGAAAAACGGAGAAAAAATCCTTTCTAATTTTCTCGATTTATAAACATACCTCAACCGATATTTAGCATATTATGATAGAATTCATTCCAGCCATTGATATTATAGATGGGAAATGTGTACGCCTTTCACAAGGCAAATACGATTCTCAAAAGGTATACAATGAGAATCCTGTGGAAGTTGCCAAGGAATTTGAAGCATACGGAATCAGCCGTTTGCATGTAGTCGATTTGGATGGAGCAGCTTCACATCATGTTGTAAATTATCGTGTACTCGATAGAATAGCCAGTCAGACCTCATTGATAATCGACTTTGGGGGAGGCGTAAAAAGTGATGAAGATTTAGCGATTGCTTTCGAGAACGGAGCCCAGATGGTCACATTGGGAAGCATTGCCGTAAAACAGCCGGAAACACTCTGCCAATGGCTGGACAAATACGGTAATGAAAAAATCATTCTCGGAGCCGACGTAAAAGACAAAAAAATAGCAATCAGCGGATGGAAAGAAGAAAGCTCGCAAGAGTTAATGCCATTTTTGGACTACTATATTAAGAGAGGAATAACTAAAGTTCTCTGTACCGATATCAGTCGGGACGGAATGCTGGAAGGGCCTTCCACCCCACTCTATAAAGACATTATGGCAACTTATCCTGAGTTGCACCTGATAGCAAGTGGAGGCGTAAGCAGTCTTGATGATATTTTGAAGCTTCACGAAGCGGGTATTCCTGCTGTCGTCGTGGGAAAAGCTTTGTACGAAGGTAAAATATCACTCGGAGAACTAAGCCGTTATATTTAAATAAAAGACAATAATATCATGTTAGCAAAACGTATCATTCCATGCCTGGACATTAAAGACGGCCAGACTGTAAAAGGAACGAACTTTGTCAACCTCCGCCAAGCGGGCGATCCGGTGGAGTTAGGCAAAGCATACAGTGAGCAAGGCGCAGACGAACTGGTATATCTGGATATAACCGCCAGCTACGAAGGCCGTAAAACGTTTACGGAATTGGTGAAACGCATCGCTGCTCATATAAACATTCCTTTCACCGTAGGAGGAGGTATCCATGAACTGAATGATGTAGACCGCCTGCTCAATGCCGGAGCTGACAAGGTTTCCATTAACTCTTCGGCCATCCGCAACCCACAACTGATAGACGATATTGCGGCTCACTTCGGTTCGCAAGTATGTGTCGTCGCCATTGATGCCCGACAGACTGCAAACGGATGGAAATGCTATCTGAATGGTGGCAGAAAAGAAACCGACAAAGATCTCTTTGACTGGGCGCACGAAGCAAATGAACGCGGAGCCGGTGAGATATTGTTTACAAGCATGGATCACGATGGCGTGAAAAACGGCTATGCCAATGAAGCTTTGTCACGGCTCAGTGATATGCTGACAATTCCCGTCATCGCCTCGGGAGGTGCAGGATGTAAGGAGCATTTTAAAGATGCTTTCATAAAAGGGAAAGCCGATGCAGCACTGGCAGCCAGTGTTTTTCACTTTGGAGAAATTTCCATTCCCGAATTAAAATCATACCTTTGCAAAGAAGGAATTAATGTCAGACTTTAAAACAACAAATTAAATAATATAATATGGAATTAGATTTTGGTAAGATGAACGGACTTATCCCCGCCATCATTCAAGATAACTACACTCAAAAAGTATTGATGCTGGGCTTCATGAACGAAGAAGCTTACAACAAAACAGTAGAAACAGGTAAAGTAACTTTCTTCAGCCGTACCAAAAATCGTCTGTGGACTAAGGGAGAAGAAAGCGGTAACTTCTTGTATGTTGTTTCCATTGCCTCCGACTGTGACAACGACACGTTACTGATAAAGGCTAATCCAGCTGGTCCGGTATGTCACACCGGAGCTGATACCTGTTGGGGAGAAAAGAACGAACAAGATATCATGTTCCTGAAAGAATTACAAGATTTCATCGACAAGCGTCACGAAGAAATGCCCGAGAAATCATACACTACCAGCTTGTTCAAATCCGGCGTCAATAAAATGGCACAGAAAGTAGGTGAAGAAGCTGTAGAAACCGTAATAGAAGCATGTAACGGTACCGATGAACGCTTGATTTATGAAGGAGCAGATTTACTGTATCACCTTATCGTGCTACTTACATCAAAAGGCTACCGCATTGAAGATCTGGCACGTGAATTAAAAGAGCGTCATAGCGAAAACTGGAAGAAGCATTAATCTATATGGAAGAACAACCACTTATCCTTTATAAAGGAGTAGATATCAATCAGCAAGAATTGGGTGTCCTGAACGATGTAAATTTCGAGCTGAAAAAGGGAGAGTTCGTCTACTTGATAGGTAAAGTAGGAAGTGGAAAATCAACCTTTCTGAAAACCATCTATGGCGAACTTGAGATATGCGGAGGAGAAGCTTACGTCTTAGGATACGACATGCGTACCATCAAACAAAAGGATGTTGCCGGATTACGAAGGAAATTAGGCATTGTCTTTCAGGATTTCCAGCTCCTGACCGACCGTACCGTACACGACAACCTTGATTTTGTACTGAGGGCAACCGGCTGGAAACAAAGACAGGAAAGAGAAAACCGTATCGACGAAGTATTGCACCTGGTAGGTATGGAAAACAAAGGATACAAAATGCCCAACGAACTTTCAGGCGGAGAACAACAACGTATTGTCATCGCACGTGCCATCCTAAACAAGCCGGAAATCATCCTTGCTGATGAGCCGACTGGAAATCTTGACGTAGAAACGGGACGGAATATTGTCAGTCTGCTTCAAGAAATCTGTTCGCAGGGTTCGGCCATCATTATGACGACCCACAACCTGAACCTTCTTACAGAGTTTCCAGGCAAAGTGTATCGCTGCGAACAACACCATCTGCATGAAGCAAATGAATACTAAAAAAGACAAATTGTTACACATTTTATCAACATTACTTGAAAATAACTATAAAATATTCGTATATTTGCGCACAAAAGAAAGAGTATTTTATAGAACAATTAAAATTCGAAACTAGAAAATGAAAGTCTTAAAGTTTGGAGGAACATCAGTAGGCTCTGCACAGAGAATGAAAGATGTTGCCAAATTAATTACTGATGGCGAGCAGAAAATAGTAGTATTGTCTGCAATGTCGGGTACAACCAACACACTGGTTGAAATTTCGGATTATCTATACAAGAAAAATCCCGAAGGAGCAAACGAAGTTATCAATAAGCTGGAAGCTAAGTATAAACAGCATATTGATGAGCTTTTCTCTACTGAAGAGTACAAACAAAAGACTCTGGAGTTCGTAAAATCGGTATTCGACTATATCCGATCTTTCACAAAGGATATATTTACACTGTTCGAAGAAAAAGTAATTTTAGCTCAGGGTGAAATTATTTCGACTAATATGGTGACAAATTACCTTTGCGAACAAGGTGTAAAGGCTGTTCTTATTCCAGCTTTGGAATTTATGCGCACAGACAAAAATAGTGAACCCGATTTGAACTATATCCGCGAAAAGCTGTCAGCACAGCTCGAAGCACATCCAGGACAGGAAATATATATTACACAAGGTTTTATTTGCCGTAACGCTTACGGAGAAATAGACAATTTACAGCGAGGTGGAAGCGATTATACTGCTTCTTTGATCGGTGCAGCCATCAATGCTTCTGAAATTCAGATCTGGACTGACATTGACGGTATGCATGACAATGACCCGCGTGTAGTAGACAAAACTTCTCCTGTTCGTCAACTGCATTTCGAAGAAGCAGCTGAATTAGCATATTTCGGTGCAAAGATTCTGCACCCTACATGTGTACAACCAGCTAAATATGCCAATATTCCTGTACGTCTGCTCAACACCATGGAACCCAGCGCTCCAGGTACACTCATTTCTAATGAGACAGAAAAGGGTAAGATAAAAGCAGTTGCAGCCAAAGATAATATTACTGCTATTAAAATTAAATCGAGCCGCATGCTGCTGGCACACGGTTTCTTGCGCAAAGTATTCGAAATATTCGAAAGCTACCAGACCCCTATCGATATGGTCTGTACTTCGGAAGTAGGCGTTTCCATGTCCATCGACAATACTAAGCACCTGAACGAAATCGTAAACGATCTGAAAAAATACGGTACAGTTACTGTAGACCATGACATGTGTATCGTTTGTGTAGTGGGCGATTTAGAATGGGAAAACATCGGCTTCGAGGCAAGAGCCATTCAGGCAATGAAAGATATACCTGTACGTATGATTTCGTACGGTGGAAGTAATTACAACATCTCTTTCCTGATCAGAGAGTCTGACAAGAAGAGAGCCTTACAAGCTTTAAGCGACGTATTATTCAACAACAATAAATAAATCCTCATAAGAGAAACGGACGATACAATTTACCTTTAAATTATGTCGCCCGTTTTTTTAACTTTATATATATGAAAGGAACATTTCCAATTAATAAATTCCGTGAATTAGAAACTCCATTTTACTACTATGATGCAAACTTACTGCGAGATACGCTGAATGTTATACGCACAGAAGCTGCTAAGTATAATAAATTTTGCGTACACTATGCAATAAAAGCCAATGCAAACCCCAAAGTACTAAGCATTATTCGCGAACATGGCTTGGGAGCTGACTGCGTAAGTGGAGGTGAAATCTCTGCCGCTATCAAAGCTGGATTTCCTGCAAGTAAAATAGTATATGCTGGAGTCGGAAAAACCGATCGTGAAATCAATTTAGGATTAGATTATGATATTTTCTGTTTTAATGTCGAATCTGTCCCTGAATTGGAAGTAATTAATGAACTGGCAGCTGCAAAAGGAAAAATCGCACGTGTAGCTTTCCGTATCAATCCCGATGTAGGCGCACATACACATGCAAATATAACTACAGGATTGGCCGAAAATAAATTTGGTATCAGCATGCAGGACATGGATAAAGTTATTGACCGTGCGCTCGAAATGAATAATGTGAAATTTGTCGGCCTACATTTTCATATTGGTTCCCAAATTTTGGATATGGGCGACTTCGTTGCTTTATGCAACCGCGTCAATGAGCTGCAAGAAAAACTTTATGCCCGTCAGATTATTGTTGAACATATAAACGTAGGCGGTGGATTGGGAATCGATTATGCGCACCCTAACCGTAAACCTATCCCCGATTTTGCAGATTACTTCGCTACATATCACAAACATCTGAAATTGCGTCCTCAACAGACATTACACTTTGAACTGGGACGAGCTGTAGTAGGACAATGCGGAAGCCTCATCACGAAAGTAATTTATGTAAAACAAGGTACCAATAAACAGTTTGCCATTGTCGATGCAGGTATGACCGACTTGATTCGCCCGGCTCTTTATCAGGCATACCATAAAATTGAAAATATCACGTCTGACGAAACGCCAGAAACATATGATGTAGTAGGACCTATTTGTGAATCTTCGGATGTATTTGGAAAAGCTATCGACTTAAACCGCGTAAAGCGTGGTGATATTATAGCGTTGCGTTCTGCCGGAGCATACGGCGAAATTATGGCTTCAGGTTATAATTGCCGTCCTTTACCTAAAGGATATACATCGGACGAATTGATCTAAGGAACAAATATTTCTTTATTAATAAAGAAATCACATTTCTCATAAAATAGCTGCATTAGGTTTTAAACATGCACACTTTTTCCGCTTCTTTATACCTACAAGTATGAAGGAGCGGAATTATTTTCTCACTAAGAGTTATTCCGTAATCCCTCCACTTTGTCAATGCAGTTCCAATAATATAGCTTAAATATATCAACAAAAAAGGATTACTATTGGAGGTATAATTTTTTAATATTATCTTTGGAATGGATAACTTGATTCCCTAAATAAAATTAGGGAAAGGGGCAAGTCTTGGCTGATAGAAGTTAGGGCTTGCCATTTTTTTTATTGATTACAAGGCTTCCAACCTAATAAAAATAAAACCAGCCCAAGAATACGCATTCTGCGTACACTCGGGCTGGCCAGAAAATTAATATTTCGTGAAAGCTCTAAACAGCTCCACAATCAATCATTAAAAATTAGGACCTGCACCAAATTCAGGAGCTCCATTATCGTACCATACACGTTCTTTATTCAAAATTTCAGCATTACTTCCAATTGTGAATCCTTCATCTTTCAAAGCCTGCTGATAGTTATTATAGTTCTGATCGGTAGGATCACCACTAAACATCGGACAACGTCTTGGCAAGATATAATCAGCTCCATCTTTTCTGAAGTTTTCAAATTTCAAATACTTAGAAGTCTTGGTAGGTACACCACTTCTACGCATAGAAACATACATATCGTTTGGCATAAATATGAAGTTCAAACGCTGCTGAATGTAGACCTTTTCCAAATCATCTGTACCATTCAGTTTATATGCATCTTTAGTTAACAATGCGTCAAGTTCACCATTTTTCAAACCGATAGTTGCCTCATTTGCATCAAAAGCATTATCATAATATGGAATATGATTTGCACCAGCAATGTAGTCCCATGCTTCTACAGAGTTTTTGATACCATCGTTAAAATAGGTCTGAGCAGACTGAGGCAAGGTTGCACCCACCAATTTCAATTCTGCCAAATACAAATTAACTTCACCTGCAGAGAAATACATTGCATAGAATGGACGGTCTGTCCTATCCTGCACAATTTCAGCTCCCGGTGCATCAGGGAATGTATAATCTCTATTTCCTTCATACATTTCCATCTGCATTGCTGAAGCAACTTCATAAGTTAATTCTGTATCATTCAGTATAACTTTGTGCAGTTTACCAGTCGGGTCATAATAATCTGTATAAGCTTCATCCGAAGAAGCATTGATGGTCAAAGGCATACCATAATAACGAACCCATGGTTCTCCTGGAGCCTTCCAGCCCCTAAAGACCTTCTTTCCGTTAACTACTTCGTAGTCAATCTTATCCATGATAAAATCAGGAATCTTAGACTCACATTTATCACCTAATTCTGCTTCAGAATCAAAGAATGCCTGAATTACTTTTGAGTTCAAATCATTCTTTGCAAAGAAGAAGCGCACACGTGGATCTTGATTCTGCACCATGAAATCAATCAAGACTTTCGTACCATAACCAGGTGTCGGATCTTCCTGACTGTGATACCACTCTGAACCCTGATTGTAAATAAAATTGTTAGAGCAGTCTGTACCGTTAGCTGTCAGCACATAATCTGAGTTATTAGTAACCTCTTGAGCTATTTCTAAAGCTCTCTTTTTATTCACGTGAAGCAAGCGAACTGCAACTTTAAGTCTTAACGAATTACAGAATGTAGCCCACTTCTTAGCATCACCCTGATATACATAATCCTGATATCCTAAAGAAATCTGAGAAACAGATTCACCGTTTACAACCACAGGATTAGACAATGTTTTAAAAGCCTGTACAAGGTCTTCATCAAATGAAGTAAACATCTCCTCCTGTGTATCATATTTAGGAGTCAGCAATGCCGGATCTGTATATCGAGCCAATGCAGCCTCACTATATGGCATAGAACCATACATGTCGGTATCCTGAATTCCCATATAGACAACTAATGTTTTCATCATAGCCTGCACATATTTATATTGAGCAGCCTTTACGGGATCTTCTTCTGACATCGTTTGAATCTGGTAATCAATCTCACGCATAATTTTAAGCACGCGCAATACATTACCTGTACCTGATGAGTTTGCAGGTTGATTCAACAAGTTGGTGTTACTGGTAACTGTTACTTGTCCCCAGTGTAGCATGTTGGTAAAGTCATAATACCATGACCAATAATCAGAAGGAATGAATTCATTCAAACCTTGAGTGAACAAATACCGAATATCCGGGGTTGTCACAATAGACGGATCAGTATTTATTTCTGCAAATTTGTCCATACAGCTTGAAAAGCTTAATGAGCCAATCAATGCAGTACCTAATAAATATTTTAATTTCATCATTGCAAGTCTTAAATAGTTAATTAAAAATCGACATTAATTGTAAACATGAAGTTTGCAGTGTAAGGATTGTAAGAACGTATACGGAATTCGCCTGAGCTGTTACCACGTACAGATTCCGGATTTACGTTATTAGGCAATGAATTATAGAGATAACATAAGTTACGTCCTGTAAGAGAGCAGCCTAATCCTTTCGCTCCTATTTTCTTTGCTATAGACTGTGGGAAATTGTAACCAATTGTGATTTCACGCAAAGCAATATAACTTAATTCATGTACCCAGTCGTCATTAATTACACCTGTACTCCAATCGTTACGATAATAATGATAAGCTCCTGCATGCATCGGCTCCAACCATCCATTATCTACACAAGCCTGATAACTCATGCCTGATACATCATGAGAATTTCCATCCGCACCTTTGATTGTTGTACCCTGAGCAAATACACCTTCTGGAATTACACCATCTGTATAAGTAAAGCCATAGCTATCGGATTTAACACCTGGAGCATCCATCCACTGAGAAGTCCATGTAATACCACCATGCTCGGCATCACGATATCTCAAAGAGTTGCCGGTATAACCAGTTGTTGTACCGTAACGGTTTGCATAGATTGCAACAAGACCTCCTACACGAGCATCCAAAGCTACACGTAAATTCCAATTTTTGTAACGCAAAGATGTGCTTAATGAAGCCAAGAAATCAGGGTTCATATCACCTACAACTTCTACTTCACCAGAACGTAATGCATAAGCTGCTCTATCATATTCTTCCCATGTCAACAGAATATTACCGTTTTCATCTCGTTTTGGCATGATATCAGACATCAACAAACCGTAAGCTCCACCTACACGGGCTACAGATCCGATACGATAATCATACAAATTAACCTGACCTCTCAATGCATAATAGTCACCTACACTTTCGTGAAGTTCTACAATCTTACTTACATTCTTTGTGAAAGTCAAATCAAGACCCCATTCCCAGTCTTTATTACGGAAAGGAACTGTATTTAAAGCGAGTTCAACACCTTGGTTCTGAATATTACCGGCATTGATCATTTGATTGTCGATACCAGATTCACTAGGAACCGGCAATGACAAAATCTGGTCCTTAGTATTCTCTTTATAGTAAGTAGCATCCAAACAGATACGGTCGTTCAATACACGGAAATCAAGACCTACTTCCCAAGAGTTTTTACGTTCAGGCTTCAGATCGAGTGCATACAATGTACTAGAAGAGAACTGGTTGGTATAAATATTACCATTTGCAGTTTTGATTGTACCCAAGTTATATCCCTGATTGATTGCATAAGGATCGGTATCATTACCAACCTGAGCCCATGACGCACGCAGTTTAGCCAATGAAATCCAGCTCGGCATCTTTATTGTATTGTTAACCAGCCAAGATCCTGATACTGATGGATAGAAATATGAGTGATTACCTGTCTTATTTGCATAAACAAGAGCTGAAGACCAGTCATTACGACCTGTAATATCCAAGTAAACTTGATCTTTCCATGAAGTGTTTATAGCAAAGACAGCAGACATCATACGTTTTGTACCCTGTATTTTTCCTGAATAACTAGGAGTATCCTTACTGTTATTGATAAAATACTGACCCGGTACAATCAATCCATTGGTAGTTGACAAAGACATATACTGTTCTGTCTTATTGTAATATTCACCACGCAAGAATCCACCAAGAGTAAAATCTTTAATAGTCTTGTTGAATGTAAATGTTCCAGCAGTAGTAAACTGTTCTTTCATAAAGCTGCTCAAGCCATACGAACCACCTTCATTAGCATATCCGCTACCTAAAGACTTACCTTCGTAATTTTGAGTATATACGTTCATATTAGCCTCTGCCTTAAAGCTAACCCAATCTGTAATTTTATAGTTAACTTCAAAAGTAGGACGTATAACGTATTCCTTATATACATTATCAACTTCATTCAAATTCCACCACAAGGTTTTAACGTTACTTGGAACATATCCATAAAGGTCACCGTAGTCGGTACTTGCAAGACCACCATGTTCACCTTTGTATTTATCTGACCAGTATTCTGGGTTTACAAAGTTAGGTATTCCAGAGTATACAAAATAAAGACCGATTTCCGATGCAGCATTTCTTGGCTTAGAGTGAGAAAAGCTAACAGAACCCGCAACATCTAATTTGTCACTAATCTTATAAGATCCTTTTAACAAGAATGCATATCTCTCAAATGTATTGTTAGGCGTAGTAGCCTGTACATTTTTATATGACAAAGAAGAATAATAATTGACTTTTTCATTTCCACCACGAATAGAAACATTGGTGTTGGTATTAAAACCAGTCTGGAAATATTCCTTCATACCGTTTTCGTAAGGGCTGAATGTAGTCATAGTTCCATCGTAGTTTTCCATTTCCCGACCATCAAATTTAGGTCCCCATCCATAAGATGTATTAGGTGCACCCTTCAAAGTATATACACCTTCTGCATTTTGGTAAAGTCCGTTGGCATCCCATCTGTTACCATATGCAGATCTTTCACCAGGCCAAAGACCATAACCATATTCAGTCTGTACATCAGGCGTAGCTGTAGTAACATCCCATCCAAAAGTCTGAGACAAAGAAACGCCAAAACCTTGCACGCCCTTTCCACTCTTAGTTGTGATAACCACAGCACCATTAAGACCTCTTGAACCATACAAAGCTGTTGCTGCCGCACCCTTCAATACAGAAACACTGGCAAAGTCATCGGCATTCAAGTTCTTTAATTCATTACCATAGTCACCAGGGTTTGCCGTCCAGTTCAGGTCATCATTACCAGATGTATTGTTATCCAAGATAACACCATCCACAACATAAATAGGCTGGTTGTTTCCACTCAATGTAGAGGCACCACGTATCTGGATTTTGGTTGCACCGAAAATACCACCATCTGATTGTGCGATTTCTACACCGGCTACTTTACCTTGCAGTGCTGCAACAGGAGAAATAGTGTTGGCAGCTTTCAGTTCTTCACCTTTTACTTCCGTCACCGCATATCCCAATGCTTTTTCTGCACGCTTCATACCTAAAGCCGTAACTACGACTTCATCCAAAGTCTGTGTGTCATCCTTCAGTGTAACATCAATAGTCTGACCATTCCATACGATTTCTTTAGTCTGATAGCCGACAAAAGAAATCTGGATAACATCTCCCTTTTTAACTCCTTGCAAAGAGAAATCTCCATCCATACCGGTAATAGTACCATTGGTAGTACCTTTTACGACAACTGAAGCTCCAATAACAGTTTCTCCGGTTGCATCTTTTACGACACCTTTACAAGTAGATGTCTGCTGCAATGAACTTTGAGTTGCATCAACTTCAGGCACAGCGACTGCGTATGCAACTCCTGTAGAAGAAACTCCTGCCAGAGCTAACAACATACTGACTGACTTGATTCGTTTTAACATAATCTGATATTTTAAGTTAAAGATTCTCAAATTAGAATAGGGCTATTTATTTTTTTAATGTAATTTTTGTATATTCTTACCATAACATTGAACAAAGATAATAATTTTTTTTATCATTCATTGTTTTTATATATATTTTTTTATAAAAAGCGAATAGAGAAAAAGAACTTTTACAAAAAGCAGACAATACCATTCCTCAACATCCCATTTTCAATTAAAACATACTATAATTCATGAGAAATAAGAACAATCGAACAAAGGTCTTGGCAAACCTATTCTGCTATATCTTTTATTAATTATTCTATTAAGTTGCCCGAAACATATAAAAATTTTATTATACAACCACCAAGACAGCATGTGAAAGTTTATTCCATGACATCCTAATTTAATTTTTAATGCTTATATATAAAATAAGGAGTATACACACAACCTGACACACAGGAATACCTCCATAAAATCCCCCTGCATATTCATCCGGCTCACCCAACAATACCCAATCAACAAATTTGCATAAAACCAATAACTTTGTCACAGATTTCCATTTTATCACTTTTTATTAGTACATTTGCAACTTGAAATTGCATAAAAACAAACATTAAAACGATATAGAAAATGGAATTAGCAAGTAAGTACAATCCCGCCGATGTGGAAGGGAAATGGTACCAGTATTGGCTGGACAATAAGCTTTTCAGTTCTAAACCCGACGGCCGTAAGCCATATACCGTCGTAATTCCCCCGCCAAACGTAACCGGAGTACTACACATGGGACACATGCTTAACAATACCATTCAGGATATTCTGGTACGCCGTGCTCGTATGACAGGTAAAAATGCCTGCTGGGTTCCGGGAACAGACCACGCTTCCATTGCAACAGAAGCTAAAGTTGTAAACAAACTGGCTCAACAGGGAATAAAGAAAACAGACCTTACCCGTGAAGAGTTCCTGAAACATGCATGGGCATGGACAGAAGAACACGGAGGTATCATTCTGAAACAGCTCCGCAAGCTGGGTGCATCATGCGACTGGGACCGTACTGCATTCACCATGGACGAGAAACGAAGTGAAAGCGTTATCAAAGTTTTCGTCGACCTATATAATAAAGGATTGATTTATCGTGGCGTACGTATGGTCAACTGGGACCCGAAAGCACTGACAGCCCTCAGCGATGAAGAAGTAATCTATAAAGAGGAACATAGCAAACTTTACTATTTGCGCTATAAAGTAGAAGGTGACCCAGAAGGAAGATATGCCGTTGTCGCAACGACACGTCCGGAAACCATCATGGGAGATACCGCAATGTGTATCAATCCTAACGACCCGAAAAATCAGTGGCTGAAAGGCAAGAAGGTTATCGTTCCGCTGGTAGGACGTGTCATCCCGGTTATCGAAGACGACTATGTAGACATCGAATTTGGTACTGGTTGCTTGAAAGTTACTCCTGCACATGACGTAAACGACTACATGCTGGGAGAAAAATACAACTTGCCCTCTATCGATATTTTCAATGACAATGGAACTATCAGCGAAGCTGCCGGAATGTATGTAGGCATGGATCGCTTTGATGTCCGCGAACAGATTGAAAAAGATCTGGCTGCTGCCGACTTGCTGGAAAAGGTCGAGGCATATACTAATAAGGTGGGCTTCTCTGAACGTACCAATGTTGCTATTGAGCCTAAGCTGTCTATGCAATGGTTCCTGCGCATGCAGCACTTTGCAGATATGGCTTTGCCTCCAGTTATGAATGACGAACTGAAATTCTACCCTGCCAAATATAAAAACACTTACCGTAACTGGCTGGAAAACATCAAAGACTGGTGTATCAGCCGTCAGTTGTGGTGGGGACACCGTATTCCAGCCTATTATTTGCCAGAAGGTGGCTTCGTAGTAGCAGAAACCCCTGAAAAAGCATTGGAACTGGCTAAGGAAAAGACCGGCAATCAGAACTTGAAAGTAGAAGACTTACGTCAGGACGATGACTGTCTGGACACTTGGTTCTCTTCATGGTTGTGGCCGATTTCTTTGTTCGACGGCATCAACAACCCGGGTAACGAAGAGATAAAATATTACTATCCGACTTCCGACTTGGTAACAGGTCCGGATATCATTTTCTTCTGGGTAGCACGTATGATTATGGCCGGCTACGAATATATGGGCGATATGCCGTTCAGAAACGTATACTTCACCGGTATCGTACGCGATAAGATCGGACGTAAGATGTCGAAATCGCTGGGAAACTCTCCTGATCCGCTGGATTTGATTGACAAATACGGAGCCGACGGTGTACGTATAGGTATGATGCTTGCCGCACCAGCCGGAAACGACATCTTGTTCGACGATGCACTGTGCGAACAGGGACGTAACTTCAACAATAAGATATGGAATGCTTTCCGTCTGGTAAAAGGCTGGCAGGTAGCCGACATCGAACAACCGGAATACGCTAAGCTGGCAACCGAATGGTTCGATAACCTGCTGGTTAAAGTATCTGCCGAAATGGACGATCTGTTCAGCAAATATCGTCTGAGCGAAGCCCTCATGCTGGTTTACAAATTATTCTGGGACGAGTTCTCAAGCTGGTATCTGGAAATGATCAAACCTGCATACGGTCAGCCTATCGATAAAAAGACATACGAAACAACTTTGCATTTCTTCGATGTACTGTTACGTCAGCTTCACCCGTTCATGCCATTTATCACCGAAGAATTGTGGCAGCACATTTACGACCGCAAGCCGGGAGAAAGTATTATGACAGCACAGTTGGAAACATTTGCCGGACGTGACCTGCAGGCTGCCAACGAACTCTGCAATACTTTCGACCAATTGAAGGAAATCATTTCGGGTGTCCGCAATATCCGCCTGCAGAAGAATATCGCACAAAAAGAAGCATTGGAAATGCTTGTACTTGGCGAAAATACTCAGCTGATGGCATATGCTGACGTTGTAAAGAAGATGGCGAACCTCTCTGCCGTAACGGTAGTAGAAAGCAAACCTGAAGGCGCAGCTTCATTCATGGTAGGTACCACCGAATACTTTATCCCGCTGGGTAATCTGATCGACGTAGAAGAAGAATTGAAGAAACTGGAAGCTGATTTGAAATACCAGGAAGGCTTCCTGCAGAGCGTCTTGAAAAAGCTGAGCAACGAAAAGTTTGTCAGCAAGGCACCGGCTAATGTCATCGAGATGGAACGCAAGAAACAATCTGATGCTGAAACCAAAATCGCAGCCCTGAAAGAAAGCATTGCTGCACTGAAAAAGTAATCAAGACATATCTCTATCATATAAAACTTGAGGCAGAAGTACATCAAACTCTGCCTCAAGTTTTTTTATTCTCCATCATTTCCTCAGATAAGCCCCTTTCAGCATACTGCCATAAAAATAAATTCCAGCCATAAACTTCGGTATAATCAGTATTTTGAATATATTTGTGAAAGCCAATAACCCCAAACATTTAAGTATGAAAATCAGTTTATTCTATATCAGCCTGTTATTTCTGTGCACAATGATACTTCCCTCTTGCGGCATAACAGGAATACCCATCCAGAATAAAGCACCTCAAAACAACGATACCTACACCGTAAGTTATCTGTTCGAACAGGATGGAGTAAAAGTTTATCGTTTTTATGACAGGGGGAATTATGTCTACTTCACCACAAAAGGCGAAGTGACAAGTATAAAGAACGACTCAACAGCCCAGCGGACCATCGTAATCCCCAAAGAAACTCTGCCCGAAACTTCCGGAAAGACAGTAAAATAAAAAATATCAGGAAATCAATGCTGATGACTGAGTTTGACAACTTCTCCTAATTCCGGGAGCAGAACAGGCATATTGCGTTTCCGCGCTTCTGCCGCAAACACGTGAGGAGGATCAAACAAAGGCTCATCCGACAAGTCGAAAGTCCCGTAATGCATAGGAATCGTTATACGGGCACCCATATCAGCCGAAGCCGTAAGCGCATCATAAGGAGAAATATGATTAGGCTTCATAAACCAGCGGGGCTTGTAGGCTCCTATCCCTATCATGCAATAATCTATATGTGGAAACAACTCCGGAAGTTCGCTAAAATGACGTGCATATCCCGTATCACCACTATTATAAATGGTAATGCCATCGGCTTCTATCATGAAGGCGCCCCACAAACGTTCTCCCCCATCGTTCACCCCACGCTTACTCCAGTGCTGGGCAGGTAGAAAAGTCAGGCGCAAATTTCCGTCACTATGCTGCTGATACCAAGCTGCCTCTATGACTTCCATCGTAGGAAACCAGCTCTTTATCAGTTCTCCCGTACCAATTCCGCAAAACAATTTCATCTGCGGATTATCGGCAAATAAACGGGTCACACTCGGTTTGTCGAGGTGATCGAAATGATCGTGACTAATCAGTAAATAATCGATATGCGTAAAAATAGAAGGATTGGCCGGAAACTGGCTTCTGCGCTTTACAAAAGGGATATTACCATATACCGGATCTATCATGAAACGCTTGCCACCCAGTTGCAGAAAAAAAGAATTATGCCCCAGCCATATCAATGAATTTCCAACGACACCGTCCAGCGAACGAAGAAAATGTACCTTAGGATCCCATTTTATCATTTTCTTTTCCTTCCGCTGAGGATTAGGGGAAAAACGCCATTTCAGCACACTACCCATTCCCGGACGCCAGCGATGCTGACGATTGAAGAACTTCCCTCTTGCTATCGGATTCCCTCTCCACCGAGGATTAATCGTCTGCAGGCGTTCATTCTTACGAAAGGTAATGCGTTCCCCCATGTCAATCAGATTTTGACAGTAAACAAATAGAACAAGCGGAATGCTATTTTTCCAATAAGTCTTTCAGAAAAGCATCCAGCTCTTCATCCAGTCCTTTCAGCAGTTCATCGTTCAGCAATAAGGTTTCCTCGTCATCTACCAGCAAAAGTTCGGCAATGGTTTCCTTTTCATCGTCAACCAGCACAAACGAATAAGGCTTCATCAGACATAATTTATCGAGCTCTCCCTCATCCTTCAGTACAGTGACTTCAGCACGAAGTATCGGCTCCACTTCTGCATAAAAATCTTCGCCGTCATAATCTACCCATTCATCGATGATGGTACGCGACAGTTCTTCATCATCATCGTTGAAGATGATAAGCTCTCCACTGTCCTGTTTAGGCTGCAAATGAATATCTGTTACAACCGAATTGTCATCTGTCGCGATATATCTGCCGATAGCTTCTTTCAATGTAGAAGCAATAGAAGCATGCGACTGTTCACTAATGTTCATCATGTCTATCGAATTTTATTACCTCAAATGTACAAAAAAAATCATTCGTGCAACAGATAATCTCAGAAATTGTTTCCAAAACGGCTCATTTGAGTGTTCAAATGAGGAAATTGCTTCATGCGTTCTGCCAGTTGTTCAGCATAAAATTTCCGTATAACGTCTTCATCCGAGCCGGCTGTAACCCGTTTTTCTACTTCTTTCAGCCACTTTTCAGCCTGAAGCAGGTCGCCCTGCATTTCGGAGGCCAGAGCCAGATTGAAAGCCGATTTTATTTTCAGTTTTTTCGATTTCGTCTGTTCGAACAATGACTGCCATAAATCGTGTGCACCCTGCCAGTCATTTTCATTTACACAGACAGCCGCATCGCGCATTTCCACACATCCTCCCGCATAATAAATACGTTCGGCATGTTTCCAGTAAGGAACCAGCATGTGCGTAAGCATATATGCCGAAAATGAAGCAGCCTCTTCCTGCATCTGACGGTCTGAAGGAGCCATACTGGCATCCCACTGCAAGCTGTCGGTCTTTGCAATAATGTTCATGGGGCGCTCACGCTCCGGTAGATAAAGGCTTAACACAGGAGTAACTTTAGCTTTTATCACCGACCAGGAGCCCGGCAAACCCGGATAAAAAATCTCATCACGTTCCGTCTGAATCTTTACCTGGTCAAGAGAAAATATGATGTCCGCATCCAGCTCCCCTGCAAGCTGAGTCACCTCCTCCTGCGTCAGTGCCCGTCTTCCCGACAGACCGGTTGCATTCAGGGCTGAATCACAAATCATTACCTGATTGAAGTATTTTGAATCGGCCAGCGCAGAAGCCAGCATCTCTGCCGATTTTTTCCCATTCCCGTTCATTTCTCCTAAAGTAAGCAACGTACGTTTTGCCTCAGGAGTCGACGGCATATTATTTACTACGGCAATGTTTTTTACCTGTTCAGGAAAACTTACTGTTGCCGGACATAACTGATCGAATGTCAATGTCTGTACGGAGCTGCAAGAGGCAAGGCAACACACCAGTGCAACCGCACATAAAGCATATATTTTCATCATGGTTTAGTTTTTAACTCTGTTAATCTTTAACTACAGTAAAGGCTACTGTAATTGTATAAATGCAAAGATAAAAAGATTTCGGGAATCGGACCTCGGTTCATTTTTTATTTTATTTATTTATCAATCTTTCAAAGTTTGTCATAGATATGCAGACAATTTGTCAGTTCCGGTATCACAAACATTTCATAAATCCCGTTCAATAAGTCAAGTCCAGAAGAGAAGCACCGAAAGCCATGCTGGAACCGTAAAGAAAAGATGGAGACATTCTACCGAAAATTTGTACAAATTTTTATTTTTTCTGTACAAAAAAAATTGAAACGTCGGCATCTTTTATAAAAAGACTTCCTGTTACGTAAAACTTTGTCTGATGAAACGTCTGGGCATAAAAAAAGAATGTCATTCCACAAATATCTTTTGCAGAATGACATTCCTTATATGGTTCAATAAGTTAAACTTATGCGTTACGTCCGTGACAGTTCTTATACTTCAAACCACTGCCGCATGGACAAGGATCATTACGGCCAACTGTCTTATCGGCGCGATAAGGTTCCTGCTTTGCCTCACGCGTATCACGTCCGGCAGCTTCCTGCTGATCAGGATCATTCAAGTCCTGTTTTTCCTCACGATACTGCTGGCGAGGACGTTCCGGTTCGGGAGCAGCCTCACGTACTTGTTCTGGTTCTTGAACAGGTATCTGTCCACGCATCAGGATAGAGATCGTATTGTTATTGATCTTGCTAACCATATTATCGAACAAATTAACTGATTCGAGTTTGAAGATCAACAGCGGATCTTTCTGCTCGTAACTTGCGTTCTGAACAGAATGTTTCAATTCATCCAACTCACGCAGGTTTTCTTTCCAGGCATCGTCGATAGTGTGAAGCAAAATTGCCTTTTCAAATGCCTTCACAATTGCTTTCGACTCTGTTTCATATGCTTCCTTCAGGTTGACAGATATGTTGTACATACGTTTACCGTCAGTAATAGGAATCATGATATTTTCATACATATGACCCTGAGCTTCGTATACTTGTTTGATTACCGGGTTGGCAATGGCAGCCATACGTTCTGTCTTACGTTTGAACAAAGCCATAGCTTCCTGGAATGTCTGCTCAGCCAGATCATCTTTCTTCTTGTTGCGGAAGTCTTCTTCGCTGAACGGTATTTCCATAGCCAAAGTCTGAAGGATTTCCATCTTGGCATCTTCATAATCCGGCTGTTCAACAGCATTTACGCAACGATCCCAAATCATATCGACAATATCCATACCGATACGTTCTCCCATCAGGGCATGACGACGTTTCGTATATACTACAGTACGCTGTTTGTTCATTACATCATCGTATTCAAGCAGACGCTTACGAATACCGAAGTTGTTTTCTTCAACTTTCTTCTGTGCACGTTCGATAGACTTGGATATCATGCTGTGCTCAATCATCTCGCCTTCCTTGAATCCCATCTTATCCATCCAGTTGGCCAGACGGTCGGAAGCGAACAGACGCATCAGGTCGTCTTCCAACGAAACGAAGAATACAGAAGAACCCGGGTCGCCCTGACGTCCTGCACGACCACGTAACTGACGGTCTACACGACGTGATTCATGGCGTTCTGTACCGATAATAGCCAAACCTCCGGCAGCTTTTACCTCCGGACTCAGCTTAATATCTGTACCACGACCTGCCATGTTGGTAGCAATAGTTACTGTAGAGCTCTGACCTGCCTTAGCTACAATTTCAGCTTCTTTCTGGTGCAGTTTCGCATTCAACACGTTATGTTGAATCTTACGCAAGGTAAGCATCTTACTCAACATTTCAGAGATTTCGACAGAAGTAGTACCAACCAGTACCGGACGTCCGGCTTTTACCATCTTTTCAATTTCTTCGATTACCGCTTTATACTTTTCACGTTTTGTTTTGTATACACGATCGTTCATATCGATGCGGGCAATCGGACGGTTTGTAGGAATAACTACTACATCCAGCTTATAAATATCCCAGAATTCTCCGGCTTCTGTTTCTGCTGTACCGGTCATACCCGAAAGCTTATGATACATACGGAAGTAATTCTGCAAAGTAATAGTTGCAAAAGTTTGAGTTGCAGCTTCAATCTTAACACCTTCCTTAGCTTCTACAGCCTGGTGCAATCCGTCGCTCCAACGACGACCGTCCATGATACGTCCTGTCTGTTCGTCGACAATCTTAACCTGTCCGTCCATAACGACATAATCAGTATCTTTTTCGAACATTGTATATGCTTTAAGCAACTGATTGATTGTATGAACGCGTTCTGACTTGATAGCAAAGTTTGTAAGTAGCTCGTCTTTCTTTGCAAGCTTTTCTTCATCACTCAATCCCTTTTCATTTTCCAAAGCAGAAAGCTGGGCCGCAATATCCGGCAAAACAAAAAGAGTCGGATCTTGTGAATTACCTGTAATCAGGTCGACACCCTTATCTGTCAAATCCACACTCTTCAGTTTTTCATCGATAACGAAGTACAAGGGTTCTACTGCCTCTGGCATACGTTTGTTGTTCTGCTCCATGTAGATTTCCTCAGTCTTCAGCATACCCGCCTTGATACCCGGTTCACTCAAGAATTTGATAAGCGGTTTATTCTTCGGCAAAGCCTTGTGACTGCGGAACAAAGCCAGGAATCCGGCTTCCACATCTTCTTTCTTATCGGATGCAATCAGACGCTTCGCATCAGCAAGATATTGTGTTGCCAATTTGCGCTGTGCTTCAACCAGACGTTCTACCAACGGACGAAGTACTTCAAACAATTGTTCGTCACCTTTAGGAACAGGACCAGAAATAATCAACGGAGTACGTGCATCATCAATCAATACGGAGTCGACCTCATCGACGATAGCATAATTATGCTTGCGCTGTACAAGATCTTTCGGGCTGACAGCCATATTATCACGCAAGTAGTCGAAACCAAATTCGTTATTGGTACCGAATGTGATATCTGCCATGTAGGCACGACGACGTGCTTCCGAATTAGGCTGATGCTTATCGATACAGTCTACACTCAAGCCATGGAACATATAGAGCGGGCCCATCCATTCAGAGTCACGCTTAGCCAGATAGTCATTGACTGTAACCACGTGTACACCATTACCAGTCAAGGCATTCAAGAATACCGGCAATGTAGCAACCAAGGTTTTACCTTCACCGGTAGCCATTTCCGCAATCTTACCCTGATGCAGTACAACACCACCAAATAACTGAACATCGTAATGAACCATGTTCCATGTCATTTCATTACCTCCGGCTACCCAATGGTTTTTCCAGATGGCCTTGTCGCCTTCTATACGGACGAAGTCCTTACCCTGAGCAGCCAAATTGCGGTCCATTTCAGTAGCAGTAACTTCAATTTCTTCGTTTTCACTTAAACGGCGAGCAGTATCTTTTACAATCGCAAAAGCAGTAGGGAGAACATCGTTCAAGGCTTTTTCATATTTTTCAAGAACTTCCTTCTCCAACTTATCTATTTGTGAGAAAATCGGCTCACGCTTTTCAATGTCTGTTTCCTCGATAGTAGCTTTCAGTTCTTCTATCTTCTTGTTTTCTTCAGCAGCCGATTCTCTGATATATTTCTTCAGCTCTTCGGTTTTGGCACGCAACTCATCGTGACTCAATTTAGCAATCTCCGGATAGACTTCTTTCACTTTATTTACCCACGGTTGAATTTCTTTCATATCGCGAGTTGCCTTATTTCCAAAAAGTTTGCTTATAAATTCGTTAAATCCCATTGTATATTGTTGTTTTTATTATTTCTAATTTGATTTATTCATTCAGTTTTCTGACGCACAAAGATAACTAATTTGCTGATTTTCTTAATTATCTAAGTTGATAATTATTTACGAATGCCCGTCAGAGGAGCAGCAGTAGCTGCATTGGGCGCCCGAATACGCATGAAATGGGCTACAGTGGGAGCGATTGTCGCCATTTTCACCGGAGTATATAAGATTTCCGGCTTTATATTATTACCTATGAAAATCAACGGAGCAGATGAGTAAGTATCACGTACCACCTTCGATACCTGAGAATACTCGTCAACAACCGACCATCCTGGCATTACTTCCACATAAATATCACCGGAAGCATTCGAGTTGAATGTATTTCTGATTTTATCAATACGAGGAGTCCATGCTCCAAGCAACAGGCGCTGAGAAGAATATGCCGAACGGACACCACTCATCTGAACAATAAAATCAGACGAACGGTTCAGTATTTCTGTAAGATTTAACTTCTTATCCTCAATAAGTTTATGATTCAGATAAATCTGACGATCGTAATAAGTTTCTACATATTGCCCCGGACCATAAATAGCCATCAGGTACATATTCAGAAGTGCTCCACAACGCTTTATATGAAACTCTCCGCCCGGTATCTTATATTGTTCCGGATCTTTCGGGTCCGCATCTGCATAACCGGTAGAAGTGATAAAGAACAATGTATTATTTAGCCCTACCTTACGATCGATCAAGTCAAGCAAGTCGCCTATGCTATTATCCAGACGGACATACATATCTTGTATCTCCATAGCATACTCCGTATTGGGGGGGTGAGCATAGTTTCCCGCATAATAAGATAACGTAAGCAAATCAGGAACATTGTCTTTCCCCACATTGGTATTCGCCAAGCATGCATTGACCAGCTTGTTTACCTCATCATTCGCATAAGGACTGGTTTTAAACTTTTTGAACTTATCAGTACGCTCGTCGGAGAAATCATGTTTAAAAGTAAGCTGTTTGACATCAGAAGTAACATACTTGTAAGATGTGACAGGCAAATAGGGTCCCCATACCAGATTACCTATACGAAAATCCAGTCCTTCACGGTCATTATATGCAGCTACCCATTCTGGAAAAGCCCCGTAATAAGTGGAACCGCTCCATTTTCCTGTTTCATCGTTCAACCAGAAAGCTCCTTTAGCAGCATGGCCTGCAGCGAGTACAGCCATTTCACGAGAAGGAGCAATCGAATAAACTTCTGCATTACCGTTGGTCGCAACCATCAGTTCATCCGAAAGCGTAGAAACTAACAAATGTTGAGGAGATGTACATTCTGAAGTATATACTCCCATATACGCCGGGTCATCGACGCTCTTCACAATACGTAAAGAAGTACGATCCATCCATCGGTTTCCTACTATTCCATTATAATAAGGAGTAGTACCGGTATATATAGAAGCTACAGCCGAAGAACGATCCATATTTATGAAATCGTATTCTGCATTGCAATAAACGCGTCCTTCTTTCATCAGACGTTTAAAGCCCCTCTCACCATATAAAGCCGAAAAAGCTTCAATATAGTCTGAGCGAAGTTGGTCGATGGTCAATCCAACCACCAATTTCGGCACAGTCGGGGTTGTCTGAGCCTGTAAGCTTGTTATTACAAATGCTGCAATCAGCGAAGTCAGTATACGTTCTTTCATTACTTTTTATTCCAAACTAAGATATGGCCTGCTGAATTCACCAGCAAACCGAGTGCCAAAGGTAATATTGTTAAATTAAATTCTTGCCCACAAAAGGGAAGAATGACTATAAAAAGTGTTAAATATATAAGATTTACTACATGATAAGCATCTTTTTTGTGCTTTATGGCCTTATATACCATGACGGGAAGGTATAATAAAGGTATCGGATTAAACAAAATAAGCAACCAGTTTGAACCTACCGTAGGATGAACAGAAAAGAAAAACAAAAATGCAATAATGCATCCCGCTATTCCCTGAGAAGCATAAAGCAGTATATCCCACCCCCACCAAATTCGTCGGAATTTCCATTGCATCCATGCCATCAGTACACATAATGCAAGGAATAAAGAAGCACACGCCATTGGCGAAAGCACAAAACCTGGCTCAGCCAGTTCCGGCTCCACATCCACAATCTTTGTTTCCTCCAGTACCAATGGGCGGCGCATCCCTCTCTTATCAAGAATATAGGCATTGGAAGCATAGTACTTCAAATAAAAAGGTGAAAACATCTGCAAACGTTTGCTTATTGTTTTATCGGCTTCAGCTCCCAGACAAAGATCGATGCCAAGTTCATCCCATGAAGACCCGACTGTAAACTCGTGTACAATACTACGAAAGCTTTTGCCAGACAAAGAATCCGGATAGACAACCTGTCCATCAGTTATGCATTCTTCTATTCTGTCGCGGGCTCGTGTCGTACAGTTATCGTAAAAGTAATTATATCGATAGATACGATTTTCGGGTAAATAGTTTTTTCCCAACAATGCCAACAAGTTTTCTTTTTCCTCTTGTGTAAGATTCAATACCTGTTGATACACAGAAGAACCGCGCATCGCATATTCTGCCTCAAAATAAGTATAAGGTGTAATCCCCAACTGATAATCGGTTTCTCCCTTAACAAAACGGAATATAAAATTAGGAGTATTGAAGCTGAACATCCCATAATTGAAAACCACATCGACATGACGGGTATAATTTTCATAACGTATAGCTGTATGCCCAAATAAAGAATAAATCTCACTACCCGGAGCACAAGTCAACAAGCTGAAACGGATACTGTCCGACTGCTGTCCGTGAGCAGAGAGCGACAGCCCTGCCAGCAAACATATAATGAAATATCTAAGTCTTACCATAAACCTGAGTAAAGTTTATCCTCTTTTTTTACAACGTTCACACTATTTCAGGCACAAAAATACGGCTAAATATTGATAAGTTCTGAATAAATTCATCGTTTTATTACTATTCCTATTCATTTTTTACTTTACTTTGCAGCATAAAACAAGAAAAGAAGTGAATTTAGTAATCGATATAGGCAATACAGTAGCCAAACTCGCTGTATTCGATAACGAAGAAGTGGTGGAAGTTCTTCGAGGCTCAAACCATTCTTTAGACTGCTTGACAATGTTATGCAACAAATATCCTATAGAAAAAGGAATTATTGCATCCGTCATCACACTCAGCAATACAATTCGCAAGCAATTGGCGAAACAGCCTGTTCCCTTTCTGGAGTTAACATATCGCACCCCAGTGCCCATAGAAAATCTTTACAAGACTCCTGAGACATTGGGCATGGACCGATTAGCTGCTGTAGTAGGTGCCAATTATCTTTGCCCAGGCAAAAACTTATTAGTCATTGATGCAGGAACAGCTTTAACATACGAGTTCATCGATGCCCAAGGACGATACTGGGGAGGGAATATATCCCCCGGTATATATACTCGCTTCAAAGCGCTGAATGCCTGCTGTGACAAACTTCCGCTTATAGAAAAAGGAGGTGACCTGCCCGAGTTCGGATATAGCACAGAAACAGCTATACGCGCCGGCGTAATAAAGGGCATGGAGTTTGAAATAAGTGGTTATATCGCCCTAATGCAAAAGAAATATCCTGACCTTTTGGTTTTTTTAACTGGTGGAGATAAATTTTCTTTTGATACAAACTTAAAAAGTATCATCTTTGCAGATAGATTTTTAGTATTGAAAGGTTTAAACAGAATTTTAAATTACAATGTTAAATAAGAAAGCACTAATCAGCGCTCTGATATTTGCCGGCTCTTTATCGGCTTTTGCTCAGTCCAGCACTAATTCCCCTTATACCCGTTATGGGCTGGGAGATTTGTCAGACCGAGGCTTTGCCAATAATGCTGCGATGGGAGGAGTCGGATATGCACTCCGAAACAGCGGTCATATAAACATGTTGAATCCGGCATCATTTACAGCGGTAGATTCTCTCTCGTTTATGTTCGATGTAGGAATGAGTTTAAAAAGTTCCAATTTTCAGGAAAATGGAATAAAAAACAATGCACGAAATTCCAGCTTCGACTATATAGCAATGCAGTTTCGTCTACATCCCCGTTTAGGTATGGCTATTGCATTCACCCCCTATTCTACTTTAGGATATAATTTTACGACAACTCAGCCAGTAGAAGGGGTTGAAAATGTTACGGCAACAAACCTTTTTTATGGAGATGGCGGCTTGCAGCAAATAACAGGAGGATTAGGCTTCAAAATACTTGATAACCTTTCTATCGGAGTAAACGCCGGATATATCTACGGAACATTGCAATATCAGGCAACTAAAGCTTTCAGCGTAAGTAGTGACCAGACCAATGTATACAACAATATTGAAGTAAACAGTTATGTAGCAGACTTCGGATTGCAATATACTCAGCAAATAAATAAATCCGATAAATTAACTCTCGGATTAGTATATGGCTTGGGACATACGCTTAACTCGACAGATACGAGAGGAATACAGGTAACAGACAATTCCAGTTATTCTTCGGTTAATGAGCATGTGGTAAATGATTCATATGGTATACCACATACCTTCGGTATAGGTTTAGCGTATAATCATGCAAGAAGCCTTACTGTTGGCGTTGATTATTCTCTTGAAAAATGGTCAAAAGTAAAATATGATAATTCAACAAATGCATATAACGACCGTTCCAAAATAGCAGCAGGTATAGAATATCTGCCAGATCCTATAGGAAGAAGTTACCTGAAACGTATACGGTATCGCGCGGGAGGTTATTACAAAAGCTCATATTTAAAGCTTCCTCAATGTGATGGTCCTTCAGAATATGGAATCAGTGCAGGATTTGGTCTTCCACTTCAATTATTCCAGCGGAATACCATTCTAAACTTAACTGGACAATATGTTCATGTTACACCATCTGTTCCTAACATGCTATCAGAAAATCGTTTCGTCATTAAAATCGGCCTGACGTTTAATGAACACTGGTTCATGAAATGGAAAGTTAACTAACAAAACAACTAAATTTATATACGATGAAAATGAAGATGTTTACAATGCTGGCTGTGCTTTCATTGGGTACAACAGCAGTTTTCGCTCAAAAAGGAGTGGAAGATGGTTCTCGTTTTGGACATGGAGAAGACAGTCTCCGTTGCCTCCAGAACATCAGTATTTATACTGAATACGTAAAGACTAACAACTTCAAGGATGCATACACTCCTTGGAAAGCCGTATTTACAGAAGCTCCGTTGGCACAAGTAGGAACTTATACTAACGGTGCTAAGATTCTTCGTGCCTTGATCGCTGAATCTAAAGATGCTGCACAGCAAAAGACTTACTTAAACGAGTTGATGTCTGTACACGACCAGCGTATCAAATACTTGGATCAACTGAATGGTTTGGTTAGAAATCCGACAACAAAAGGTTCCATCTTGGGTATGAAAGCTCATGACCTTATCGTTTTCTCTGGTCCTAATCTGGATGTTAACACTGCTTATGGTATAGAAAAAGAGGCTATCGATCTGGAAAAAGAAAACGCAGATTACTTCATGTTCCAGGATATGATGGACTTGTCACTGCGTAAACTGAAAGCAGACAATACCCATAAAGAACAATTCATTCAGGACTACCTGACAGTTTCTGGTTATGCTGATGCTGCTTACAAAGCTACAACAGCAGAAAAGACTAAGAAATTACTGAAAACGGCAAAAGACAATGTAGATGCTTACTTCATCAATAGCGGTACAGCTACTTGTGAAGACATGCAGTCTATCTATGGTCCTAAAGTTGCACAGAACAAATCAAATCTTGATTATCTGAAACAGGTTATCTCTGTTATGGAAATCTTGAAATGTACAAACGAAGAAGCTTATTTCCAGGCCTCAGAAGCAGCTCACGCTATCGAACCGACTGCAGCAACAGCTCTTGGATGTGGTTACATGTACTACAAGAAAGGTGACATCAACAAGAGTGTCAGCTACTTCGACGAAGCAATCGAACTCGAACAAGATCCTATGGAAAAAGCAGAAAACTGCTACAAAGCTGCAATTGCTATTATGAGCCAGAAAATGTATGGCAAAGCAAGACAATATGCAAACAAAGCTCTTTCTTACAATCCGAACATGGGTAAAGCATATATCCTGATTGCACAGATGTATGCAGCTAGTCCAAACTGGGGTGATGAAGCAGCTTTGAACAAATGTACTTACTTCGCAGCTATCGATAAATTGCAGCGCGCCAAGAGTGTAGATCCAAGTGTAGCAGAAGAAGCTAACAAGCTGATCGGAAGCTATTCTGCATATACTCCGAAAGATGAAGACTTGTTCTTCCTGGGCTTGAAGAAGGGTGATTCAGTAACTATCGGTGGATGGATTGGTGAAACTACAACAATCAGATAAATACTTTATATGTCATATAGAGTGACCAACAAAAAACATATAATGATTTTAAACATAACAGTTGCCATCTGGGCAGCTGTTATGTTTATTTTATTGCCTGCATGTAGCAAAAAGAAAGAACTGGCAGCAGCTGTCAATGAAAAAGATTCACTGCCAGACATGCGTACTACCGGCGTCACGACTTTTATATCCGACTCTGGTATGATCCGTTATAAAATAATCACGGCCGAATGGCTAATCTACAGTGAAGTTGATACTCCTTTCTGGGCATTCGAAAAAGGCATCTATCTCGAAAAGTTCGACACGCTTTTTCATATTGATGCAAGTATAAAAGCAGATACCGCCTATTATTACGAGCCCAAGAAGCTATGGGAGCTCCGAAGCAATGTACATATCCGCAGTCAACGTGGAGATAAATTCGATACCCAGCTTATGTACTGGGATCAAGGAAAAGAAAAAATCTATTCCGATCAATTCATACGTATCGAACAGCCAGACAAAATACTGACGGGATACGGATTCGAATCGAATCAGCAGATGACAGAATATCAAATATTCAACAATACAGGTATATTTACGGTAGAAGATACGGCACCAGCTGATACGACCCAAAAATAGAAAACTCTGTACCAATTCAATATGGGACTAATTATAGAACTACTTATATCAATGGCATTTTCCGCATTCTTTTCAGGAATGGAAATTGCCTTTGTTTCTTCCAACAAGTTGCGTTTTGAAATGGAAAAGGACAATGGCATACAAGCCCGTATTTTATCCATTTTTTATCGCAATCCCAATAATTTCATTTCAACCATGCTGGTGGGAAACAATATAGCTTTGGTTGTGTATGGTATTTGGATGGCTCAACTGATAGAAGAGTATATCCTGATAGGCATCATCAACAATCAGGTAGCTTTGGTTACAATAGAAACACTTATATCTACAGCAATCATTCTCGTAACAGGAGAATTCCTACCCAAGACTTTATTTAAGATAAGTCCTAACAGCACATTACGCGCATTTGCCATACCGACATTTATCTGTTACCTGATACTGTATCCGATCAGCCGCTTTGCCTCTTCCCTGTCAACCTGTATCCTTTATCTTACAGGAACCAAAATAAACAAGGAAACCCAAGATAAAGCATTTACTAAAGTAGATCTGGACTATTTCATACAGAGCAGTATCGAAAAGGTACAAGACCAGAATGCTATTGACACCGAAATAGAAATATTCCGGAATGCACTCGACTTTTCCAGTATCAAAGTACGCGACTGCATGGTTCCGCGTACCGAAATCATTGCTGTAGATGTCAATGCCACGCTGGACGAGCTGAAAGCAGAATTCATTGAGCATGGAATAAGCAAAGTCATCGTTTACCAAGAAGATATAGACAACGTTATCGGCTATATACATTCATCCGAGATGTTTAAATCACTGACCGACTGGCGCCAGCATATACGCACAATCCCCATCATACCAGAAACGATGAGCGCCCACAAACTTATGCAGCAGCTTATGCAACAAAAGCGCTCACTGGCAATCGTTGTAGACGAATTTGGAGGAACATCAGGACTGGTTTCCATGGAAGACTTGGTAGAACAAATCTTCGGTGACATTGAAGACGAACATGATACCAACTCCAGCATAGCCAAAAATATTGGAGAAAACGAATACATATTTTCCGGACGTGTAGAAATTGAAAAAGCGAATGAGGAATTCGGATTAAAACTACCAGAAAGTGATGAATATCAAACGATAGGTGGGCTTATCCTACACGAATATCAAAGTTTCCCTAAAATGCACGAAACAATAACGATAGGAAACTTCCAGTTTAAAATCATCAAAGTTACAGCAACAAAAATAGAGCTGGTTAAGCTAAAAGTTAACAAATAAGCTATTTAAAAGCTCTTAAAATAAAAATTTTTCTATAAAAAAGAGCCTACTAAGTACATTTTTTGTATCTTCGTGCGCTAAAGAAAAAAAACAATAAACAAAAAATAATAACTTTAAATGGCAACTTTACAAACAATCAGAAGCAAAGGACCTCTTTTGGTCATTGTAATCGGTCTTGCCCTTTTTGCCTTCATTGCAGGTGATGCGTGGAAAATTCTTCAGCCGCATCAAGGGAAACAAGACGCTGGAGAAATAAATGGAAACACACTCTCCGTTCAGGACTATCAAAAAATGGTAGACGAATTCAGCGAAGTAATCAAACTGACCAACGGACTGAATTCATTAAACGACGATCAGCTGACTAATATCAAAGATCAGGTTTGGAACACATACGTAACAAACGAACTGATAGCTGCTGAAGCGAAGAAACTTGGACTGAAAGTTACAGACAAAGAACTTCAGGCTATTATCGATGAAGGAACCAATCCGCTGCTGATGCAGACTCCGTTCCGTAACCCGCAAACAGGCGCCTTCGATAAAGATATGTTGAAGAAGTTCTTGGTAGACTATGCAAATCTGGACACAAGCAAAATGCCTGCACAGTATGTTGAATACTATCAGAAGATGGGTAACTTCTGGAAGTTCATCGAAAAGACTTTAAAACAGTCTGTACTTGCAGAAAAATACCAGAACCTGATTGCAAAATCACTAATTTCAAATCCGGTTGCAGCAGAAGATGCATTCAACGGACGTACAGCTCAGTCTGACTTATTGCTGGCAGGTGTTCCTTATTCAAGCATCAGCGATTCTACAATCACAGTTTCGAACGAAGACATCAAGAAACTATATGAAGAAAGAAAAGAATCGTTCAAACAGCCTGTTGAGACACGCGACATCAAATTTATCGATGTACGTATCGTTCCTTCTGACGCCGACCGTCAGGAAGTTCAAAAAGAGGTTACAGAATACAGCAGCCAGCTGACAAATACAACAAGCGACTATGCCGCATTTGTCCGCTCTACAGGTTCTGTTATTCCGTTTGCAGATGTACCGGTAAGCAAAACAGTATTACCTTCTGACATTGCAAGCCGTTTGGATTCTACTTCTGTCAACGAAGTATATGGTCCTTACTACAACCAGGCCGACGATTCTTACAATGCGTTCAAGATTATTGCCAAGACTACAGCTCCAGACTCTATCCAGTTCCGTCAGATTCAGGTATATGCTGATACAGAAGCTAAGACAGCAACATTGGCAGACAGTATTTACAACGCACTGAAGGGTGGAGCAGATTTTGCTGAACTTGCAAAGAAATATGGTCAGACCGGCGAAGCAAACTGGGTTAACTCTCAGAGCTGGGAAGGTGCCTCACTGGATGCAGACAACGCTACTTTCATCAACAAACTGATTTCTCAGCCTGTTGACGAACTGGCAAACATCAAAGTAGGTCAGGCAAATCTTATCCTGCAGGTAATAAACAAGAAGGCGATGAAAGACAAATATACAGTAGCTGTCATCAAACGTCCTGTTGAATTCAGCAAGGAAACTTACAACAAGGCTTACAATAAGTTCAGCCAGTTTGTAGCTCAGAATACAACAATCAAGAATCTTGAAAAGAATGCAGAAGAAGCTGGATACAGTGTTACTCCACGTGCTAACTTCCGCAGCGACGAACATTATGTAGGTGGCGTAAAATCTACTCGCGAAGCTTTGAAATGGGTATTCAGCGCAAAACCGGGCGACGTTTCTCCATTGTATGAATGTGGTGAAAACGATCACCTGATGGTAGTAGCTCTGGAAGCCGTAAATCCGGAAGGTTACGTAAACATCAATAAGGTTTCTGACATGCTGAAGAGTGAAATTCTTCGCGACAAGAAAGCTGAAAAGATTATGGACCAGATGAAAGGCTTCAACTCTTTAGCACAGGTTAAGGGAATGAAAGACGCTATCAGCGATACTGTTAAACATGTTACATTCAATGCTCCTGCATTTATTGCTGTAACTCGTGCCAGCGAACCTGCAATCAGTGCATATGCATCAAAGACTGATCTGAACAAAGTTTCTGCTCCTATCAAAGGTAATGCCGGAGTTTACATGATTCAGGTATACAACAAGGAAAAAGGTACAGAGAAATTTGATGCAAAGAAAGAAGAAGCAGCTCTCTCTGGTATGGCTGTACGCTATGCCGGACAGTGCATCTACGAACTGCGCGACAAAGCTGAAATCGTAGACAAGCGTTACTTGTTCTTCTAAAATTCATTAAGATAATTTTTTGCTGAAAGAGTATAGAGGCGGGCAGACTGAGTTTTCAGTTTGTCCGCTTCGCTTTTATAACAGCTTATGCTTGCCTGTCCTCCCCTATAATCCCCCCGACAATATAGAATTTACGCCGACAGGCTATTTCAAACTTCACGGGAAACGAAACTACATCTCACCTTATTCAGAACAAAATTTGTACAAAAACAAAAATAATTTGTACAAAAATCGTCCAAGACGTGCCGACGTTTTTCCACGCATACGCAGGCCCATCCATAATCATTCCACCAGCCGGCAAGTACACAGCTGACGCCGTTTATAGACACGCCCAGACAAATTTTCTTATCCAGGTCTTCATCCACATACCAAAGTCGGACAAATGACGGGAAACAGCAAAAAGAAAGCGGAAAAACAGACGCTGACATCCATTTTCCCGCTTTCTGAAATCTATAAATAATCCGGTGTTTATTTTATCTTAATAGTTTTCCGGTTAAGCCTATTTAGCGTTTGCTTCGGCTAAGCCAGAGCTGATTCATTTCCTCCAAGGTTCTACCCTTTGTTTCAGGTACCCACTTCCATACAAAGATAGCAGCTATCACACAGATTACGCCGTACAGCGAATAGGCAAAGAACGGACTGACTTCGTACATAGCCGGGAAAGTAGACGATACGAGATAATTAAATATCCACTGGAAAGCTACTGCAATGGCAACAGCCTTACTACGGATTGTGTTAGGGAATATTTCGGCGATCAACACCCACGTAATCGGTCCCCACGACATCATAAATGCAGCAGAGTAAACAATGATACACAAAACAGCCACCATTCCGCTCACATGGAACTCATCGCAAGCCGCAGTACCCAGTGCACCGATAGCCATACCTATAGATCCGATAATAAGCAATGGCTTTCTTCCCACCTTCTCTACCGTAAAGATAGCAACCAGCGTAAAGGTAATATTTACTATACCCATAATAACCGTCTGCATCATACCGTCGCCTCCGCCGCCAATCTTTTCGAAAATACGAGGAGCATAATAAAGCACGGCATTAATACCGATAGCCTGCTGGAAGACAGAAAGTAAAATTCCGATGACAATCACAGACACACCATAAGTAAACAGCTTCTCGGTCTTCTCGGCTGTAACCGACTTAATGTCCGAGAAAATTTTCTTTGCCTTTTCCGGACCGTTGATGCGCTCCAGCACATAGAGAGCCTTTGAGTCATTTCCTTCCATAACCAGATAACGTGGAGTTTTCGGGACAAAGAAAAGAAGAATTGCAAATACGGCTGCCGGATAAGCTTCCGACAAGAACATCTGACGCCATCCGTCGGATACCAGGGTTTCTTCAGTCATTCCATCCTTAATCATGTAATTCACAAAATAAACCACCAGCATACCAAAGATTACGGCAAACTGATTACATGAAACAAGTTTACCACGAATTTCGGAAGGAGCAACTTCGGCAATGTACATCGGACTGATAGCAGAGGCCAAACCTACACCTACGCCACCCAATATACGGTAGAAATTGAATGCCAAAATCAGGGCAAACGACGTATCTCCCTTATCGAAAAAGATAAATTCCGGATAATACGAACCCAATGCCGACAGGAAAAGCAGCACAGCCGACAGACGTAGAGAATTACGCCGCCCCATGCGTGAAGCACATACTCCGGAGATGGCTCCACCTATTACACACCCGATCAATGCACTGGAAGCTGTAATGCCATGCCAAAATGCGTTTAATCCCAAATGTTTCTGAAGAGCTTGTTCTGCTCCTGAAATAACAGCGGTGTCATATCCGAAAAGAAGACCGCCCAAAATGGCCACTAAGACCAAACTAACCAAATACAAATTACTGTTTTTCACGATATTAAATTTATAGTTTTCGTACTGGTTACGAAAATACAAAATCTATTCTTTCATCGTACTTCCCGTTAAGTCTTTTTCACATTGTAATACATATTTCATCATATTAAAAATTAGTTTCTTAACGAATCTAAGCACAAATGTGTAACATTTGGAACTCTCAGGCAAAAAAATTATATTTGCTACAGATTATATAAAGAAGAATTAAATGAAACGAATAAACTCATTAGAGTCTATACCAGAAAATATTGATATGCTGACAGGCATTGACCTCATAGGCAACATCAAGAATCTCTTTAAGAATCCGGTTCAAATGCCTGGATGTCTTTTCTTGCTGTGTATCCGGGGGAACTGTACAATCACTATACACCTGAACAAATACGAACTAAAGAAGAATACGATTGCCATTATTTTTCCACATCAGTTTGTACAAATAATGGATGAAAGCAAGGATTGCCGGTTTATTTTTGTAGGATTTTCTCAAAAACTGGTCCAGAGTCCTCCCATGTTTTCACGCATGATTGAATATACCCCATCGATATTTGAAGAACCGGTTATCGAACTGAGCCCCGAGGCCGCAGGGATATTCTATGAATATTTTAAGGTACTGATTAAGGCAATGCGTCTGCAAGACACCTTCATCAGGAACGAACAAGCCTATTTAATATGCAGCCAGCTGATATTAGGCTTAGGAAATATATATAAACAAAGAGAAGGAAGCGAACGCCCCCGATACAACCGCAATCAGGAAATAGTAAAGGAACTGATTCGAATTGTCATACAAAACTACAAGCAGGAACGCAACATTTCGTTCTATGCCGAGAAAATGCACTTATCGCCTCAGCATCTCAGTACGACAATCAAGAAAACAACAGGGAAAACCCTGACAGATATCATATCGACTTTTGTAATACGCGATGCCCAGGCGAAACTCCGCTCCACCGAGCTGACCATTCAGGAAATCGCATATTCATTAAACTTCCCCGATATTTCTTTCTTCGGGAAGTACTTTAAACGATATACAGGCATGTCGCCCAAGCAATACCGTAACATGGAATAGTTGGAAAAAATCCAACTATTCCTCTATAATTTTTACATCCGTCACATTCTTGTTCCGTTTGCCGTAATAAAACAAAAGGCGAATAAGATCATTCAAAGCATATACGATGGATGCTATTCCGAGAACAATAAACGGAATGGTGGCTGCCGTAAACGGATTGAAAAGGATAACAATGCCCGCAGCTAAAATCAAGACCGAAATCACATATAGAAAAACGGGAACTTTTATGATTTTGCGAACTGATATGAAGTTTATCAGCTGCGACAAACTACCCAATACGAGAAGTACTCCCAGCAGATACATCAGAATATTCACAAAAAAGTCCGGCATAATCATCAGCCAGAATCCCAGCAAAGTACTGCCCAGTGCTATAATAGGAAATGTTCTCTCCACTTCGGTATTCCTGCGCCGATAAAAAACATAGGATAACAATCCCATCAGGCCCGGCAACAAGAAAAGCACTCCTACCGTGATGACAAGATAAATAATGGCAGCTTCAGGCCATATCACCAGCAATATTCCGATTACCAGTGCACACACGCTGCCCAGGGCAGCATAACTTAATGATTTCATATGTCAGCTAAAATTTATTATAATACGAATATACCTTATTATTCGTACATAAACAAATTTCAGAACCGATTTGCCCAATGTCCTGATGATTTTTTCTTACTCACAAGAAATATTCGGCTTCTTCCGATAAAAACTTCACTTCAGAGAGGTACACTAAACAGGTCGTCTTCCTGTCCGAAACCCGACAGCCTGCAGCAAAGGCAAACAGCTTTGTGCATTATAGACAGTTTTTTTGCAAAAAAGTTTTTCTTTTATTTGGATATTCCATTTTTATCTCTACATTTGCAACCGATAATCAATTTATAATTTACACATCATGAAACAAACAATGGTAAATACATTCTTCTGGTGGCGCCTCTTGCAACTTCATAAGTCGTAAGGGAACATCAGTCGTGTGTATATATACCATTTAACTTATAGTAATAAGATATAGCAAAAGGCTGTCGTAACTTACGACAGCCTTTTTTGTTTTTCCCCCAATAATATCACTTTTATGAAAACGTATCAAGTAGACAAGAACGGTTTTTATGGAAACTTCGGTGGAGCATATATCCCCGAAATTCTGTACCAATGCGTAGAAGATCTGAAAAACGCATATCTGGAAGTCATGGAATCGGAAAGCTTCAAGCAAGAGTTCGCCCAGCTCCTGCGCGATTATGTGGGACGCCCCTCTCCACTGTACCTCGCCAAGCGGCTTTCTGAAAAATACGGATGTAAAATCTATCTGAAAAGAGAAGACCTGAATCACACAGGAGCACACAAGATAAACAATGCTATCGGACAAGTCCTTCTGGCTCACCGTATGGGCAAAAAACGTATCATCGCCGAAACCGGAGCCGGACAGCACGGAGTGGCTACAGCTACCGTATGTGCACTGATGAACATGGAGTGCATCGTATATATGGGCAAGACAGATGTGGAACGCCAGCACATTAATGTGGAGAAAATGAAAATGCTGGGAGCAACCGTACGAGCCGTAACTTCCGGAAACATGACACTGAAAGATGCTACAAACGAGGCTATCCGCGACTGGTGCTGTCATCCTGAAGATACTTATTACCTGATCGGCTCTACCGTAGGCCCGCACCCCTATCCCGACATGGTGGCCCGTCTGCAATCTGTCATCAGTGAGGAAATCAAAAAGCAGCTTCAAGAACACGAGGGACGCAATTACCCCGACTACCTGATAGCCTGTGTAGGCGGAGGAAGCAATGCCGCCGGTACGATTTATCATTACATCGACGACGAACGTGTCAAGATTGTACTGGCTGAAGCTGGAGGAAAAGGTATAGACAGCGGAATGTCGGCTGCCACAATCCACCTGGGCCGGTTGGGAATCATTCATGGTTCGAAAACATTGCTGATGCAGGATGAGGACGGACAAATTATCGAACCGTATTCTATCTCTGCCGGACTGGACTATCCGGGCATCGGACCCATGCATGCGAATCTGGCCGAACAGCACCGTGCAACCGTTCTTGCCATCAACGATGATGAAGCTATCCGTGCAGCTTACGAACTGACCCGACTGGAAGGTATTATTCCGGCACTGGAGTCGGCACACGCACTGGGAGCACTCGACAAGCTGTCATTCAAGCCCGAAGATATCGTTGTTCTGACTGTTTCGGGAAGAGGCGACAAGGATATAGAAACTTATTTAAACAATGAACCGGCCAACAACTGATTTTCACCCTTAAAGTTACAATACGATGACAACATATACTTATCATACCGCACATAAAGTAATGCTGGGCGACCTGCATACTCCGGTCAGTACCTACCTGAAAGTACGCGACCTCTTTCCACAAAGCGCACTGATGGAGAGCTCCGACTATCACGGAACCGAAAACAACCGTTCGTTCATCGCTTTCAACCCGATAGCAAGTATCAGCATCAACCATGGAATGGCCACAGCAGTCTTTCCCGATGATACACGTATTGAAACAGCACTGAGTGACACTTTTACGGCAGAAAATGCCATCAATGAATTTCTTTCCCGCTTCAAGGTAGAAGGAGAATATGCCGGCTACTGCGGGTTGTACGGGTATACAACATTCAATGCCGTACGTTATTTCGAACGGATTCCGGTAAAAGACAGCCGTGACCCAAAGAACGACGCACCCGAAATCCTCTACATTTTATACAAATACCTGATTGTCTTCAACGATTTCAAGAGCGAAATGGTACTGATTGAAATGCAAGATGGGGAAGGCAGCAGTCACATCCATGAAATAGAAAAAGCCATCAACAACCGGAACTATACGACTTATGATTTCTATCCCATAGGGGAAACGACCAGCACACTGACCGATGAGGAACATAAAGCCAATATCCGCAAAGGCATAGCCCACTGCCTGCGGGGAGATGTTTTTCAAGTAGTTCTCTCGCGCCGTTTCATCCAGAAGTTTCAAGGCGACGACTTCAAACTGTACCGGGCACTAAGAAGCATCAATCCGTCACCCTATCTGTTTTACTTCGATTTCGGAGGTTTCCGTATTTTCGGTTCTTCTCCCGAAACCCACTGCAAGATAGAAAACGGACAAGCTACTATCGATCCGATAGCCGGTACTACCCGGCGCAGCGGAGACAAGGAAACCGACAGGCAACTGACAGCTTCCCTCCTTGCCGACCCGAAAGAGAATGCCGAACATGTCATGCTGGTCGATTTGGCACGAAATGACTTGAGCCGCAATTGCCACAATACCCACATCGAATTTTTTAAGGAACCTCAATATTACAGTCATGTCATTCATCTGGTAAGCCGGGTAAGCGGAACACTGGAAAAGACCACCAATCCGGTACGTACGTTCATCGATACGTTCCCCGCCGGGACACTGAGTGGTGCTCCAAAAGTCCGTGCCATGCAACTCATCAGCGAAATAGAGCCACACAACCGTGGGGTGTATGGAGGATGTATCGGTTTCATCGGACTAAACGGTTCACTGAACCAGGCGATTACCATCCGAACCTTTGTAAGCCGCAACAACGAGCTCTGGTTTCAGGCCGGAGGCGGCATTACGGCACTGAGCAATGAAGAAAACGAATTACAGGAAGTCAACAACAAGCTGGGAGCACTGAAAAAGGCAATCCTTCTGGCTGAAAAATTATAAAAAGACATAGGAACAATGAAAATAGTCATCATAGACAATTACGACTCGTTTACTTACAACCTGAGTCATTTGATAAAAGAACTTGGAGCCGACGTAACAGTACTACGCAACGATTGCTTCCAGTTGGACGAACTGGAACAGTTCGACAAAATTGTACTTTCGCCGGGACCGGGAATACCGGAAGAAGCCGGTTTGTTGCTGGATGTAATCCGGAAATATGCCGGACGCAAACCCATACTGGGAGTTTGTCTGGGAGAGCAAGCCATCGGCGAGGTATTCGGCGGTAAACTGACGAATCTCGAAACAGTATATCACGGCATACAAAGTCCGGTTACCATCACTGCCGACGATTACATCTTCCACCAACTTCCCCACGAAATTCCCGTAGGACGTTACCATTCGTGGGTAGTCGATACAAACGGATTTCCAGATAGTCTGGAAATAACAGCCGTAAGTCGCGAAGGATATGTCATGGCATTGCGCCACCGGAATTATGATATTCGAGGCATTCAGTTCCACCCGGAATCAATTCTTACCCCTGATGGCAAGCAAATGATGCAAAACTGGTTAAATCACTAAAAATGTTACTACAATGAAAGAAATACTTATACGACTTTTTGCCCACGAAGAACTCTCGCACGAAGAGGCATACAACCTGATGAAGGGTATTACCCGAGGCGACTACAACGAAGCTCAGATTGCGTCACTGCTTACAGTATTCCAGATGCGCGGTATAAAGGTGAACGAACTGACCGGATTTCGTGAAGCACTTCTCACTACCCGTGTACCGGTTGATTTCTCTGATTTCGAACCAATTGACATTGTAGGTACGGGAGGTGACGGAAAAAACACATTCAATATCTCTACCTGCGCCTGCTTCGTCGTAGCAGGAGCCGGATATGCTGTCGCCAAACACGGCAACTATGGTGCCACTTCAGTCAGCGGAGCCAGCAATGTCATGGAACAGCATGGAGTCAAATTTACAAACGACGAAAGCAAGCTGCGCCGCTCCATCGAAGCATGCGGCATGGCCTATCTGCACGCTCCCCTTTTCAATCCTGCCATGAAAACCGTGGCTCCGGTTCGAAAAGCTTTGCAAGTACGTACCTTATTTAACCTTCTTGGCCCGCTCGTGAACCCGTGCCTGCCAGCCTATCAGTTGCTGGGTGTAGCCGATCTTCCGCAAATGCGACTCTACACCAATACTCTGCAGCGTCTGAACATCGGCTTTGCCGTGGTCAACAACCTCGACGGATACGACGAAATCTCTCTGACTGACGAGTTCAAGGTCATGACGAACCGTTACGAAACAATATATCGTCCTTCCGATTTGGGCTTTACCATTGCCCGACGCGAGGAGCTGTACGGCGGAAACACACCGGAAGAAGCAGCCCGGATATTCGACAATGTGCTGCAAAATCAGGCTACCAAGGCACAAACCGACTGCGTGCTGATAAATGCTTCGTTCGCCATACAGGCACGTGAACCGCAAAAACCGATAGAAACATGCGTGGCATTGGCAAAAGAGTCACTGGAAAGTGGACGGGCATGGAATACTTTCTGCAAATTCGTCAGCATGAACAACTGAAAACGTCAGCACATTTTTATTAAAACATCACCACATTTAAAAAAAACGTCACCATGAATCAAGACATATTGACCGACATTATCGCACATAAGCGAAAAGAGCTTGAGGCACAAGAAGCTGCGGTTTCTGCTTCATTTCTCGAAAACCACATCGGAAACATTGCCGCCACACGCAGCATGAAAGAGAGTCTTCTGTCTTCTTCCACCGGAATCATTGCCGAATTCAAGCGCCGTTCCCCATCAAAGGGCTGGATTAACCGCGAAGCCGACGCCTCCGTAATTCCTCACGGCTACGAACAGGCGGGAGCCGCTGCTCTCTCCATCCTGACAGACGAGATGTTTTTTGGCGGTTCACTGAAAGATATCCGGATTGCCCTCCCGACAGTCAATCTCCCAATTCTGCGCAAAGATTTCATCATCAGCCGGTATCAGTTATTACAAGCCAAGGTTGCACAAGCCGATGCAGTACTGCTGATTGCAGCAGCCCTGACTCCGGACGAATGCAAGATGCTGGCATCCGAAGCACACGAACTGCAACTCGAAGTGCTGCTCGAATTACATCGGGAAGAAGAACTGGAATACATCAACGACCATATAGATATGATAGGCATAAACAACCGTAATCTGGGAACCTTTCATACCGACACAGAGAACTCATTTCAACTTGCCGAAAAACTTCCTCAAGACAAAGTACTGGTTTCGGAAAGCGGAATCTCACAAGCGGAAACGGTCGTCAAGTTACGTGAAGCGGGCTTCCGAGGCTTCTTGATTGGGGAGAATTTTATGAAGACCAATCATCCGGAAACTGCATTAAGCCAGTTTATCCATCATATTCATTCTGCCTTATGATAGTTAAAGTATGTGGCATGCGCCAACCCGAGAACATCCGTGAAGTAGAAAGAGCCGGAGCCGACTGGATGGGGTTTATCTGTTACCAGCGTTCCCCACGCTTTGTTTCGTCAACCCCTCTCTATCTTCCCGTACAGTCAAAGCGTATCGGAGTTTTTGTCAACGCCGATTATGAAACAATTATTACACGAGCAAGCGAACTGAGGCTCGATTACCTTCAACTGCATGGCTCGGAATCTCCCGCCCTGTGTCAGAAACTTCGGGCAAAAGGATTCAGACTGATAAAAGCATTCTCCTTTCGTAGCTCTTCGGAGGTGGAACGGACAAACGAATATGTGCCGTACTGCGATTATTTCCTCTTCGATACGCCATGCCGTGAATACGGAGGTTCGGGACGATCGTTCGACTGGAATATACTAAGCAGCTATCACGGTAACACTCCTTTCCTGCTGAGCGGAGGCATCTGCCCTGAAAGTCTGGAGGCTTTGTCCGGATTTCATCATCCTGCCTGGGCAGGAATCGACCTGAACAGTGGCTTCGAAACTGCTCCGGCACACAAAGATGTAGCAAAACTCAAACATTTTATCAAGCAATTCAGATTATTAACCAACAAATAAAACCATACAACTATGAACCGTATTAATGAATTATTCAACCGCAAACATCATGATATTCTCTCCTTATATTTCTGTGCCGGAAGCCCTACCCTGGAAAGTACTGCAACCGTTATCAGAACACTTGAACAGAAAGGCATCGACCTGATAGAAATAGGCATACCGTTCAGTGACCCGATGGCCGACGGTGTAGTTATCCAAGAGGCTGCAACCCAAGCCTTGCGAAACGGAATGACACTGAAAAAACTCTTCGGTCAACTGAAAGATATCCGCCAGAACGTCAATATTCCTCTCATTCTTATGGGGTACCTGAATCCTATTATGCAATACGGCTTTGAGAATTTCTGTCAAAGCTGCCAGACATGTGGAATAGATGGTATCATTATACCCGACCTGCCTTTCAAAGATTATCAGGAAGAATACCGTCCGGTAGCCGAACGTTACAATCTGCGTATCATTATGCTGATAACTCCCGAAACCAGCGAAGAGCGTATTCGTGAAATAGACCAGCACACCGACGGATTTATTTATATGGTTTCTTCGGCAGCTACCACTGGAGCACAAAAAAATTTCGACGAACAGAAGCAAGCATACTTCCGACGCATTGAAAAGATGAAGCTGCATAATCCGCGTATGATAGGCTTCGGTATTTCGAACAGACAAACTTACGAAGCAGCTGCTGCCTATGCTTCCGGATGTATAATCGGCAGTAAATTTGTCACTCTGCTAAATGAGGAAAAAGGAGATGCCGGAAAGGCCGCCGACCGCCTGAAGCATCTGCTGGAGTTATAAAATTAAAAGATATAAAGCTCCGATAAAAACAAAAATGAAACTGCAACGGGGTGCAAACAATTGATTTATCACAATAAAACAAGCATTTTGTTATTTTATTAAATCAAACATTACGAGGTTATAACTCTTTTCACTATCTTTGTGACAAATTAAGCAATAGACACGAACATGATTAAGCCAGATTATCCTTCCGTTTTGCTAATCTATACCGGAGGTACGATTGGAATGATCGAGAATCCGGAAACAGGAGCACTGGAAGCTTTCAACTTTGACCAACTTCAGGAAAATGTTCCGGAATTGAAACGTTTCAATTATCGTATCTCGTCTTACCAGTTCAACCCTCCCATCGATTCGTCCGACATGGAACCTGCTTTATGGAGCAAACTGGTAAAGATTATCCATTACAATTACGATAACTTCGATGGTTTCGTTATTCTGCACGGAACGGATACCATGGCTTATACGGCGTCGGCACTCAGCTTCATGCTGGAAAACCTAAGCAAGCCTGTCATCCTGACAGGAAGCCAGCTGCCCATCGGCGTGCTGCGTACCGACGGAAAAGAAAATCTGATAACCTCTATCGAAATAGCTGCGGCCAAACATCCGGACGGACGAGCTATCGTACCTGAGGTGTGTATCTTCTTTGAAAATCTATTGCTGCGCGGAAATCGTACCACCAAAATCAACGCTGAAAATTTCAATGCTTTCCGCTCGTATAATTATCCTCCTCTGGCTACTGCAGGAATACACATCAAATATGAATACGACCGTATCCGCAAGGCAGACTTAAATCTTCCGATGCACCCGCATTATGTATTCGACACCAATGTGCTTATTCTTACGATATTCCCCGGCATTCAGGAGAATGTAGTAAGTAATGTATTCCGTATACCAGGACTGAAAGCGGTAGTCCTGAAAACATACGGTTCGGGAAATGCGCCACAAAAGCCTTGGTTCATTCGTCTGCTTAAGGAGGCAACACAACGAGGTATCGTCATTGTGAACATCTCTCAATGTCCGGCAGGCATGGTAGAGATGGGACGATATGAAACGGGACTGCACCTGCTGGACGCAGGTGTTATCAGCGGATATGATGCTACGGTAGAAAGTGTATTGACAAAACTGATGTTCCTACTCGGCCATAACCTGACTCCCAGGGAAGTACGTGCCGAAATGAACCGTTCCCTTGTTGGAGAATTTACCCGTCCTGAATTGTAACATCTTTGTAATACCTATTTCATCGTGACGAAACAAAAAAGCACCACCTTTGCACCAATAAATAATAAACAAAGCACTATGAACGATTATCGTATTCTTGTTGTAGACGATGAAGAGGACCTCTGCGAGATTCTGAAGTTCAATCTCGAAATGGAAGGATATACAGTAGACACAGCTAACTCTGCCGAGGAGGCTTTGAAACTGGATATTGCACAATACAACTTACTACTGCTGGATGTGATGATGGGAGAAATTTCCGGTTTCAAGATGGCACGTATGCTAAAGGCAGACAAAGATACCGCCGAAATACCTATCATCTTCATTACAGCAAAAGATACGGAAAATGATACAATCACCGGATTCAACCTGGGAGCTGACGACTATATTTCAAAACCTTTCTCCCTGCGTGAGGTTATCATGCGTGTAAAGGCTGTATTGCGTCGTACTGCCGGCGTACAAATCAAGGAAGAAGAACAGATTCAGTATAAAGGACTTATTATCAACATTCCTCAAAAGAAGGTAACAATAGATGGCGAAGAGGCTTCTCTTACCAAAAAGGAGTTCGAAATTTTATTGCTGCTGCTCCAAAATCAGGGACGAGTATTTTCACGCGAAGATATCCTTGCCAAGGTATGGAACGATGAAGTATATGTACTCGACCGTACCATTGATGTAAATATTACTCGCCTGCGTAAAAAAATAGGAAATTACGGCAAATATATAGTAACCCGACTCGGATATGGTTACTGCTTCGAATGTGAATAATTCAAAGGATTACCATGACTAAACTTTCATACCGCTTACTACCATTCAGCAAACGGCTTTTTCTTTCAGTAGTATCCTTATTTCTTGCCTTTGCTGTCTGCTTTATGCTCTTTCAGTATCAGCGTGAAAAATCATATAAAAGCGAATTGCTGAACACGCAGTTACAGAATTATAACGCACAGTTATACGACTTTATCGGCGAGAACGACAATTTCAGTGTCGATACCTTACAGCACTATGTTACTACGCATATGATTCCCAATCTGCGCGTAACACTTATTACTGCTGAAGGTGAGGTACTTTATGATAATACCCAGAAGGATATAAGCCAGTTTAAGAATCATAGCTCCCGAAAAGAAGTTCAAGACGCTCTGATGTATGGCAGTGGATATTCCATCAGTCGTTATTCGGAAAGTCTGAACGGAGAAGAATTTTTTTATTCTGCACGTTACTACCCTGCCAAGCAGGTTATTATACGCTCTGCCTTACCTTACAATGTAAGCCTAAGCGAGCATCTGCGTGCTGATTCAGGCTTTGTTTGGTTTACCATTATCATCAGCCTGATATTGATGACGCTGTTTTACCGCTTTACACATAAGTTGGGGACTTCTATTACTCAGTTGCAACAGTTTGCCTTGAAAGCTGACCGCAACGAGCCGATAGACCTTGATATTCTGGAAACATTTCCAAAGAATGAGTTGGGAGAGATTTCGCAACATATCATAAAGATATATAAGCGATTACACCGGGCAAAGGAAGCACTGTACATCGAACGTGAAAAATTGATTTCACACCTGCAGACTTCGCATGAAGGACTCGGAGTTTTTACCCGTGAACGAAACGAGATTCTGGTAAATAATCTGTTTACTCAATATGCAAATACGATTTCCGACCATAATCTTGCCTCTACAGAAGAAGTTTTTTCAATACCGGAACTGGCGCCCATTACGGACTTTCTGAACAGAAATGAGGGTAATTTCCACAAGGAAGAAAAAAGATTCTCCTTGCATATCGACAAGAATGCACGTTCATTTTCGGTAGAATGTATCATCTTTCAAGATCATGCTTTCGAAATTTCTATCATCGATATTACGCAGGAAGAGGAACAGGCTCGATTGAAACGCCAGCTTACCCAGAATATTGCACACGAGTTGAAAACACCGGTAAGCAGTATACAGGGATATCTGGAAACAATCCTGAACAATCCTAATATATCTCCGGCTACGATGCATACATTTCTGGAGCGCAGTTATGCACAGAGTAACCGTCTGACGATTCTATTGCGTGATATATCGGTACTGACCCGCATGGATGAAGCTCCACATCTTGTAGAGATTGAAACAGTAAACTTGAGCAAGATGATAGAGAACATGTTGAACGAAGTTGCACTGAATCTGGAAGAAAAACAAATAAAGGTTGTCAATAGGCTACCATTCGACCTGAAACTGGAAGGCAATAGTTCACTTATCTATTCTATTTTCCGTAATTTAATGGATAATGCGATTGCGTATGCAGGAACAGGAGTTACGGTCACAATCAACTGTTTCCGCGAAGATGAGAAATTCTACTACTTCAGCTTCTCTGATACGGGCGTGGGAGTACCGGAAGAACACCTGAACCGCTTGTTCGAACGCTTCTATCGCGTAGACAAAGGACGCTCACGTAAATTAGGAGGAACAGGATTAGGACTTGCCATTGTGAAGAATGCCGTACTTTTCCACGGCGGTACAATCTTTGCAAAGAACAATCCTCATGGTGGACTGGAATTCGTCTTCACTCTACAAAAAAATAAAGAGAATTAATTCAGGAGTACACAACTCTAAAAGTTGAACATACTAAAATTCCCTTGTCAAGCTCTATTACACAGAACATGACAAGGGAATTTTCTATTATAACCTTTCGAAAAAAGCATTCAATTGACACACCAAGTACACACAAAATCAGGATTTACCAGATAATGCAAGCTAAAGCAAGCTTTACGGACAGTACGGAACTCTTGCCCCTCGCACCGACCTTCTGCTAAAAGCTGAAACGGATATATGCGAAGATGCGTCAGAAAGTCGACCTCTTCCACTCCCATCAGCTTATACATTGTTTCTTTTGCCGACCAGTGTACAAGCAGATAAGAAGTATCTGTCGCGTCATCAAACTCCTCCGGATACATAAAACGCCCTACCACCTTACGTACTCGTTCGGATACATATTCAATATCAACACCAACGTCCTTCTGTGAATGCAATCCGACAGCTACATATCCACGCGTATGAGAAATGGTAATATGAAAACTTCCGTCAGTAAGATAAGGTTTTCCCGAAGGAAGATGCCGGATATGTTTTTCTTCGCCACATAATGTACGCAACAGTACTCGCACCGCCAGATATTCCAACCGACGTGATTCAGCTTTGAGACATGCAAGTTCTTCATCGTAAGGTAATGCCGTAGAAGTCAGCATTTCTCGCAACTGTTCTGCAGTTTCTTCCACGCGCCAGACTGCAAAGCAGGCTTCCTCTTCATTCCATTTCTTCCACAATGGCATACATTTACTCTTCTTTTTCCTTTTCCGGCTTTTTGCCGACAGTTACTTTTACTTTTACAATACGACGAGCGTCCATTTCCAGAATCTCGAACCGGTAACGATTGAAATTAATGACTTCATGCAGTACAGGGAATTCTCCTTTCAGCTCCAACAACAGACCAGCCAGTGTATCAGCATCCCCTGCCACACTTTCAAAATCATCCGGATCAATCTCCGCTAATTTATAGAAATCGGACAATAATGTTTTTCCCTCGAATATATATACATTCTCGGATATCTTTACATATGTACGTTCTTCTTCATCGTATTCATCGTTTATCTCACCGACAATCTCTTCGATGATATCTTCCATAGTCACGATACCCGACGTACCACCAAACTCATCGACAACAATTGCAATATGAATTTTGTTTGCCTGAAAATCGCGCAACAAATCGTCAATCATCTTCGTTTCCGGCACAAAGTACGCCGGACGAATCAAATTCTGCCATTTAAAGTCAGCTCCTTTATCAAGATAAGGCAACAAATCTTTGATATACAAAATACCTTTAATATTGTCACGTGACTCTTCGTACACCGGAATTCGTGAATACGCATTATCCACGATACACTTTATCACATCAGGGAACGGAGTATTTATCTCTAAGTCTACAATATCGAGCCGGGAAGTCATAACTTCTTCAGCCGTTTCTTCACCAAACCGGATAATACCTTTCAACATATTACTTTCTTCGGATATTTCATTTTTATCCGTCAGTTCAAGTGCCTGCGAAAGATCATCGACCGATAAATTGGGGACTTTCCGTTTACGGGTCAGCTTATTAATCAAAAAAGTAGAGTGTACCAGCAGATTTGAAACCGGTTTAAACACTGAAAGCAACACAGAAATGACCGGAGCTGCCTTACGACAGAATTTCAATGTATTCTGCGCTGAGTAAATTTTCGGCATAATTTCGCCAAAAAGTAATAACAGAAACGTAAGTACAACGGTAATCAGTATGAACTCCAACAGTTTAGCATCACCAAAATCTATCACACTGGCAAAAAAGAAATTGCACAACATGATAATTGTCACATTGACAAAATTATTCGAAATAAGAATTGTGGCAAGCAAACGCTCCGAATCATCAAGTAATGCCTTAATGCGCGAGTCGGAAGGATGCTCATTCTCTTCAATTTTACTAAGATCGGAAGGAGAAAGCGAAAAAAAGGCTATTTCGGAAGCCGAAACAAAGCCAGAAGCATACAAAAGTAAAATTGCAAGTATTAATGCAATCATAGCCCCTACAGTAGGGGGCACGACGGTCACTCCGTCACATAAATCCCGTAAATAGGATATACACGAGTCAGGGTCCAAGGAATAAATATTTAGTTAAACATCAATTATCATTTTGTCTCTTTCACTATAAGCGTGTAGTTCCGCCTCGTCGTTATTCCACTTCAACCTTTTCTACATGGCCTATGGTGAAAGAGCTGTCAGTTTAGAACGGCAAATCGTCGGAAGCATCGGCCGGCTGCGACGGCTGAGCAGCCGCTGATTGCTGAGCTGTTACAGGCTGTGCAGGCTGCCCCGAAGCAGATTGTGCCGAACGCGGTGTAAGCATTTCCATATTATCGGCAAAAATTTCTACTACATAACGCTTTACCCCATTCTGATCATCATACGAACGAGAGCGAATTTTACCTTCAATATACAGTTTATCACCTTTATGTACGTACTTCTCGGCTGTTTCAGCAAGACCGCGCCACAATACAATGTTGTGCCATTCTGTACGTTCGGGAACCTGTGTTCCATTAGGTAACGTATAGGCACGGTCGGTAGTAGCCAAAGGAAATGTTGCCACTGCTACACCACTGTCCAAGTAACGCACATCGGGATCTTTTCCCACATTGCCAATCAACTGAGCTTTATTTAATGACATAATCTATTATCTTTTAAGTATTCTGTTCCAAAATTAGAGAAAAAAAACGAGATGTCAAGCGAGATACAGGAAATTTATGCAAATCGTCAACCAAAACTCGCTGATATGTATTGCCGATGGAAGCCGTTTCGGGTATAGTGATTTCATAACAATCGGCATAAATTATACGATGCGACAAGACATGTTTTATTCCCTCTGCGACTAATCTGACATGAATCACCTCACAAGTACCAAACAAGTCCGCAAACTCCTGACATTGCAGAACCTGGTGTTCGTCAAGTTCGGTTTCGGTTTCTATTAAAGGAAATTCATATAAATTATGCCAGATGTCTCCCGCCCCACGCTTATATATATAGGTATATATACCTGCATGTACATAAAAATAATGAAAATAGCGGTTTGAAACCTTCGTTTTATGTGCTTTACGAGGCAACTCTTCTACCAGCCCCTTTTGCAAAGCTACACAACTATCAGACAAAGGACAAAACATACACGCAGGAGAAGAAGGCACACACTGCAATGCTCCAAAATCCATTATAGCCTGATTATATAGTGCAGGGCGTTCCTTATCCAGCAGTTCATCGGCCAAAGCAGCAAAAATTTTCTTTCCAGCACTGGTATCGATAGGGTCTTCCACTCCCATCCAGCGAGAAATCACCCGATAGACATTACCGTCAACAACCGCACAAGGCATATCATAAGCAAATGAACAAATGGCAGCAGCTGTATAATCGCCCACTCCTTTCAACTTACGTACTTCCGGATAGGTATCGGGAAATGCTCCTTTTTTAACTATAGAACGGGCTGCTTCATGAAGATTCCTGGCACGAGAATAATACCCCAATCCCTGCCAGTACCTCATAACTTCATCTTCATCGGCTTCGGCCAATGTCTGATAATCGGGAAACCGCTCAATAAACCGGCAATAATAATCGTACCCTTGCACAACACGCGTCTGCTGCAAAATAATTTCCGATATCCAGATTTTATAAGGATTTTTCGTATTTCTCCAAGGTAAGTCACGCTTATTATCTTTATACCAATCTATAATCTTATCGCCTAACAAACTCATTTAAAATGACAATTCAATATTTATACCAATTAAATTTTCGGCAAAAATAAGTGTTTTAGCAGAGCCTGAGCTACTTTTTACAAAATTTGTTTGAAAGAAATTTCTTTGAGAACGAGAAAAGCTATATATTTGCAATCCAAAAAATTAAGATAACGTATAACAATAATTATTAGCGAAATGACTAAAGCAGATATTGTAAACGAAATTGCTAAAAACACGGGTATTGATAAGGCAACAGTTCTGACTACGCTTGAAGCGTTTATGGATTCAGTAAAAGAATCATTGTCAAACGACGAAAACGTATACCTTCGCGGTTTCGGTAGTTTCATTGTGAAGAAAAGAGCGCAGAAGACTGCCCGTAACATTTCAAAGAATACAACTATTATCATTCCGGAACACAATATTCCGGCATTTAAACCAGCAAAAACATTTACTCTTTCAGTAAAAAAATAAATTAACATTAGTATTAACCCTATAAATTTAACAAGTATGCCTAGCGGAAAGAAAAGAAAAAGACATAAAATGTCTACACACAAGCGTAAAAAAAGACTAAGAAAGAACAGACATAAAAGCAAAAAATAATTGTTAGTCTGTCCGACTTCAATAAAGAACAAACTTGTAAAGCTCCTACTAGTCTTTCAGGTTTGTTCTTTGTGTATTATGAAAGTGCAGAAAAGACGAAACTGCACCCCCTAAACGCATTATTAACACTCTAAAAACTAAGTAACAAGTGACAAGCGAATTAGTAGTAGATGTACAGCCCAAAGAGATCTCAATCGCACTTCTGGAGGATAAAAATCTGGTAGAATTCCAAAAAGAAGAGCGAAACCTTTCCTTCTCAGTGGGCAATATGTACGTGGGCAAGGTACGTAAACTTATGCCCGGACTGAATGCCTGCTTCGTAGACGTAGGCTTCGAAAAAGACGCTTTCCTTCACTACTTAGACCTCGGACCTCAATTTACTTCTCATCAGAAGTATCTGAAGCAAGTTATCAGCGACAGAAAAAAACTTTATCCCATGTCGAAAGCTTCCATCATGCCTGACATCGACAAAGACGGAACAATCTCTACCGTACTACAGCAAGGACAGGAAGTTATCGTACAAATCGTAAAGGAACCAATTTCCACAAAAGGACCGCGACTGACATGTGAATTGTCTTTTGCCGGACGATACCTTGTTTTGATTCCATTTAATGATAAAGTTTCGGTTTCCCAGAAAATCAAGTCAAGCGAAGAACGTGCACGCTTAAAACAATTATTGCAAAGTATCAAACCTAAGAACTTCGGAGTAATCGTACGTACCGTAGCCGAAGGTAAGCGCGTAGCAGAACTGGATGCCGAACTGAAAGTGTTGCTGAAACATTGGGAAGACACCATCACAAAAGTCCAGAAGGCAACCAAATTGCCATCGCTGGTATACGAGGAAACAAGTCGTACAGTTGCCATGTTGCGCGATTTGTTTAATCCGTCGTACGAAAATATTTATGTAAACGATAAAAGTGTTTACAATGAAGTAAAAGATTATGTAACGCTTATTGCTCCCGAGCGCTCGGGTATTGTTAAGCTTTACAAAGGACAGCTTCCCATTTTCGATAACTTTGCTATTACCAAGCAGATCAAATCGTCGTTCGGAAAGACGGTTTCATACAAGAGCGGAGCCTACCTCATTATAGAACATACCGAAGCACTGCATGTAGTAGACGTCAACAGCGGTAACCGCTCGAAATCGGGAAACGGACAAGAGGCGAATGCACTTGACGTAAATTTAGGAGCAGCCGATGAACTGGCACGACAGCTTCGGTTGAGAGATATGGGAGGTATCATCGTAGTCGACTTCATCGATATGAATCTTGCTGAGAACCGCCAGAAACTATACGAACGTATGTGCCAAAACATGCAGAAAGACCGTGCAAAGCACAATATTCTGCCACTCAGCAAATTCGGATTAATGCAGATAACCCGTCAAAGAGTACGGCCGGCAATGGACGTTACTACCGATGAAGACTGCCCGACTTGTTTTGGAAAAGGAAAGATAAAGCCTTCCATCCTGTTTACAGATACACTGGAAAGTAAAATTGACTACCTGGTCAATAAACTGAAGGTCAAAAAATTTACATTACATATTCATCCTTACGTAGCCGCATATATCAATCAAGGAATTGTTTCTTTGAAACGGAAATGGCAAATGAAGTTTGGATTTGGAATAAAAATCATCCCAAATCAAAGCCTTGCCTTCCTGGAATATAAATTCTACGATGTACACGGTGAGGAGCTTGATATGAAAGAAGAATTTGAAATAAAATAACTTTCGCATCTTTATTTCACCACGGAGAACCATATCATTATCTTGTATATGATATGGTTCTCTTATTTTTACTCTAAAGCAACAAACGCTCTCTTTCCATTTAGAAAAGAATCTCAAGCATTTCCCGTTCACAAACAAAAAGGTTATTTTTGCATATAGAAATATGCTATCCTCGAAAACGATATGAAAAAGAAAAAGTTTACTTTGGAAGTACCTGGTAATGCAAAACGTGTCTTGCTACACACTTGTTGTGCTCCTTGCTCATCTGCAATCATTGAATGCTTAATGCAACACGACATACGTCCCACCATCTACTACTGTAACCCCAACATCTACCCGCTGGAAGAATATAATATCCGCAAAAACGAATGTTCTCGTTATGCCCGTTCGCTGGGACTTGATATCATAGACGCTGATTACGACCACGAAGAATGGAGATGTACGGTAAAAGGGCTTGAGAATGAGCCGGAACGAGGAGGACGCTGCCTGCAATGTTTTAAGATGCGCCTGCATGACACAGCACGTTACGCACACGAAAACGGCTTCACCGTCATTACAACCACACTTGCTTCTTCACGATGGAAAAGTCTGGAACAGATAAATCAGGCTGGACATTATGCCGTAGAACCTTACCCCGACGTAATCTGGTGGGAGCAGAACTGGCGAAAAGGTGGACTGAGCGAACGACGTATCGCCATCATTAAAGAATATAATTTCTACAACCAGCGCTATTGTGGCTGCGAATTCAGTATGCGCAAGGATGAGATAATCCCATCAGACTCTGAAGAGAAATAAAAGCCTCCATGCCCAATTAGTCAAATATTTGACTAATTCAATAAAAATATCTACCTTTGCAGCTCATTAAAAAATGATCAAACACTTATGAGAGAAGGAGGAGAGTTTAGAGAGTTGATGCTGCAAGTATTCCGTACCCGCATGGCATTTCGCAGAGCAATGCAACGTACATTAAAAAGAAACAATGCGGGAATCACCTTCGAAATGCTGCAAGTACTGAGCAGCCTGTGGCACGAGCAAGGCATCACCCAGCAAGTACTGGCAGAACGCACTGCCAAGGATAAAGCATGTCTGACCAACCTGATGAACAATCTGGAGAAGAAAGGTTATGTCCGACGAGAAGAAGACGTGAGTTCGGGATAAGAAAGTATCTTTAAAAGTTGGTAATCACCGAATTATTTTGTATATTTAAGTCTGACAAACAATTAATTACAAATTAACAAC